>JBBIOF010000121.1:0-6999 GCA_037443505.1 Candidatus Rokuibacteriota bacterium | reverse complement strand
AGCCCGGGGCGCGGTCGGGCCGGCACGGTCGGCGAGCTGCCGCGGACCCCGCCCGTTCAGGCCGCGCGGGGCATGGTCAGCGCCACGATCTCGGGCCGCTCGAGCCTGAGGTAGGCGCTCATGGGGATGCGCACCTCCTCGTGGTGCGAGCCGCCCTCGACCACCAGCTCCTCGCATGCGGCCAGCGACCGGTCCAGGTAGACGGGCAGCCCGCCGTACAGCCGGCCGAAGGCGGGCACCGTCCCCACCTCCCAGTCGGGGAACAGGCGCGCGAACTCCTCCTCGCGGGCCAGCCGCAGGCGGGGGCGCCCGGTGATCTCGCGGAACGTCAGGACGTCGAGCCAGGCGCTGGCCGGCAGCACGGCCAGCGCGAACCAGTCGTCCTCCTCGTCCCTGACGACCACCACCTTCGCCAGCCGCCGGCCCGAGATGTGGGCCGCGGCGGCGCGCTCCTGCGCCGTGTAGACCTCCGCGTGGCGGACGATCTCGTAGGGCACGTGCTCGCGCTCGAGCATCTCGGCCAGTCTCGCGTTCATGGCCGCCTCCCTTCAGCGCAGGCCGGCGAGCTCCTGGAGCCTGCGCCAGTTGGCGAGCCGGTCCTCCTGCGCGGCGCGCAGCGCGGGCGACGGCGTGCCGTCGGGGCCGAACTGCCGCGCGAAGCGGCGCTCGGTGCGAGCGAAGGCGATGAAGTCGACCGGCTCGCCCGTCCTGGGGTGCCGGTGCCAGTCCTCCTTGGGGTCCGGGTTGCCCTGGAGCGACAGCCGCTCGCGGATGGTGGGGCCCCGCCGCGGGTCGTAGGTGAAGAGGGGGAAGGCGCGGGAGGCCACGGCGAGCTGGGCCTGCGCCGAGGAGCGGTCGTCGCCCACGCCGTGCTCGGGCTGGCAGGTCGTGTAGGCGATCACCACCGCGGGCCCCGGGTAGGAGTTGGCGTCGAGCACCGCACGGTAGAAGTGGTTGATGTGGGCGGCGGTGGTCTGGGCCACGTACACCTCGGGGTGGAGGAGGCAGATCTGGCCCAGCTCCTTGCGCCGCTCGGTCTTGCCGGTCCCGACGGCGCCCACCGCGGCCATCTTCGCCTCCTGGGCCACGAAGGAGGCCGTGGAGACCTGCCCGCCGGTGTTGGAGTACACCTGCGTGTCCAGGACCAGCACCTTGATGTCCATGCCCGAGGCCAGCATGCGGCTCAGCGACTGGAAGCCGATGTCGTACATGGCCCCGTCGCCGCCGATGACCCACAGGCGGCGGGACTGCCAGCCGCGCTGGTCCCACTTGGCGCGCACCCCCATGGCCACGGCCGGGGCGTTCTCGAACAGCGAGTTGGTCCACGGCACCAGGAACGGGTTGTAGGGGTACGTGGAGCAGTAGACCGTGTTGCAGCCGGTGGCCGCCACGATTCCCATGGACTCCCGGCCGTAGACGAACCCGGTGGCCGCCACCATCATGCGGATGGCCGTCGCCTCGCCGCAGCCCATGCAGGAGCCCGCCCCGCCCACGTAGAGGAGCGCGGACTCCTCGGCCAGCATCATGTCCGCCAGCGCCTTCGCGTTCACGTACTCGGGCGGGGTGGGGCCCAGGCGCCGGTACAGCTCGAAGGCCCGCCGGTAGCGGCCCATGAGGGCCTCGCTCTTGGGTACCATCCGGAGGGCCTCGTAGCCCAGGTCCGCGCACACCTGGACGCACTCGCCGCACCCCTTGCACTTGGTGGGGTCCACGAAGATCCCGAACAGGGCCCCCTCGTTGCCCTTCCGCGCGGGCACGTCGAAGTACTTGCGGGTGCGGGCCCACCGCGACTGGAGGAAGGCGCGGTCGCCGTCGGCCTCGGCCACGGCCGCCTCCACCCGCGAGGCGGGAATGGCCTTGGCCAGGATGGCGGTGTCGGGACACTCGGTGACGCAGGTCATGCAGCCGACGCACCGGGCCGCGTCGAACTCGGGGATCTCGGGCGCCAGGTACGAGAAGTCGCGCAGCGCCGCCGTGCCGGGCGGGATGAGGCTGCGGGCCACGCCGACGTCGGCGGGGAGCGTCTGCGAGCCGGTGCCGGCGGCGTACGCGCCGATGACGCGGGCATTGAAGTCGGCCACGTACGCCTCGAGGTCCAGCGCCAGCAGGTGGTCGACCGGGAGGCTCTCGTGCGTGTCCTTGGCCAGGCCGGGCGTCTTGGTGCCCCGGCCGCGCTGGGCCTCGCCGGCCGCGACGTCCAGGGGATCGAACAGGGCCGGATCGCTCATGGCGTCTCCTTCACGGCCGCCTCGACGGGCCCCATCACCCGGACCACGTCGGTCATCGACAGGATCCCCACCGGCCGCTCGCCGGCGGGCGTCGGCTCGGTGACGACCACCCGGCGGATCTGCTGGCTGCGGAGGATGGCCAGCGCGTCCGACAGGGGCGCCTCGGGTCGAACCGAGACCACCGGCGTGGACATGATGTGGCGGACCGTCATCCCACGCCAGTAGCGCATGTAGGGCTGGACGAACGCCGCGTTCACCAGGTCGGTCTGGGAGACCAGGCCCACCGCCACGCCCCCGTCCACCACCACCACGGCGCTGATCTCGTTGCCGCGCATGATGGCGGCCACCTCCTCCAGCGTGGCCTCGGGCCCGCAGGAGATGACCCCGACGTGCATCACCTGGTCGACCCGCAGCTCAGGCATGGACGGCCTCCCCCAGCTCGATCACCTCGTGGTAGCCCCGGCGGACGGCCCGCAGGTTCTCCCGCACCACCGCCTCGCCACGCTTGCCGAAGAACTTGCGGAGCGACCGCTCCACCCCGGCGAACAGCTCGTCCTCGCCGAGGCCCCGGCGCCCGATGAACGGGGCCACCCGGAGGAACACCCCCAGCAGGACCACGCCCTGCATGCGCTGGACGAGGTCCGGCTGGCTGGTGGTCTCGCGGGCGATGCGGGCGGTGTCCAGGGCGAAGACCCTCAGGCGCCGCTCGCGGATGGCGGCGCGGGCGCGCGCCGGGATTCCGCGCCACACGGCGTCGGGCTCGCGCTCGGCGCTCTGGATGAAGACGATCCCGCCCTCCACCAGGCCGGCCAGGGGGTCGCCCAGGTTGAAGGCGTTGACGTCGTTCAGCGGCACGAAGTCCACGCGGCTCAGCTCGGCGTGGAAGCGGATGGGCTCGTCGGCCACCGTGAGGTAGTAGGTGGTCGGCAGCCCCTTCTTCTCCGAGCCATACAGCGGGTAGGCCTGCACGTACATGCCGAACAGGTCGCCCACCAGCGTGGCCATGACCCGGTTCGTGGTCACCGAGCCGAAGCCGCCGATGGAGTGGCCGCGCAGGGAAAAGGCGCCGGGCGGCCGCACGTCGGGGTCCTCGCCCCGCGGCAGCCCGTGCTCGTGGGCGATCCCCAGCACGAAGTCCCGGCGGCCGCCCCGGGCCATCTCCTCCACGGCGGCCACGAAGTCGCCCGGCCGCACGTCCCGGCTGCCGAGGCCGGCACAGGCCGTGTAGACCACGGGGAGCGGCGAGACCGCGGGGTAGCCCTCGCGGCCCGAGGCGGCGTCGGCCAGGGCCGCCTTCACCTCGAGCGCCAGGGGGTTGGAGGCGGCCAGCGGGTTGTCCAGGCGCTCGACGACCACCAGCGCGTGCACCCGCCCCAGTGCAGCCGCCAGCTCCGCGGCGGGGAACGGCCGGTAGACGGTGATCCCCAGGACGCCCACCCGGAGGCCCCGGCGGGCCCGGAGCCAGTCGGCGGTGGCCATGGCGGTCTCCACCATGCTGCCCATGCCCACGATGGCGAAGTCGGCGTCGTCCAGGCGGTAGGCGTCCACGGGCGCGTAGCGGCGCCCGGTGAGGCGCCCGTAGCGCTCCATGGCGGCCGCGAGGATGGCGGGCACGCGCTCGGCGAAGTAGCGCTGGGCGACCTTGCCCTTCATGTACGCGTCCTGGTTCTGGACGACCCCGGACATCACTGGCTTCTCCGGGTTCATCAGGTTGCGCAGGCGGGTCATGGCGTAGGGGTCCCCCACGAACTCCGCCATCAGCTCGGGCTCCGGCAGCCGCACGGTCTCCACCGTGTGCGTGGTGAGGAAGCCGTCCTGCACGCAGAGGAACGGCGTCTCGGACTCCTCGGCCGCCCGCCGCACGATGACGGCCAGGTCGGCCACCTCCTGGCAGTTCTTGGCGAAGACCACGCCCCAGCCGCAGTCGCTCACGGCCATGACGTCGTCGTGGCCGCAGTGGACGTTGAGGGCCTGCGAGGTGAGGGCCCGCGCGCCCACGTGGAACACCGCGGGCAGCCGCTTGCCCGCGATGGTGTAGAGGACCTCCTTCATCAGCACGAGGCCCTGCCCCGAGGTGAAGTTGGTCACGCGGCCGCCCGCCAGCGCGAACCCCTCGCAGGTGGAGGCCGCCGAGTGCTCGGACTCCAGCTCCAGGAAGAACAGGGGCTCGCCCCACAGGTTCTTCTTGCCGGCGGCCTGGGCGGCCTGGTAGCCGGCGCCCATGTTCGTGGAGGAGGTGATGGGATAGGCGCAGGCGCCCTGGCTCACGTGGGTCTCCACCCACACGACGGCCTCGGAGCCGTCGGCAGTGGCCGGGGTGCCGGGGAACGGGGGCCGTTCGGTCATGGCTCGTGCTCCGGGGCCTCGACGGTCCACCAGAGGACCGCGGCCCGCTTGCGGAAGGGTGCGACGAGGGTGTCGCCGCGGCGCACGAGGCGCGCGGCCAGGAAGTCGCGCAGGAAGGCGCGCGCGTCCGCCGTGGTCAGCCCCATGTACGTCATCCAGAAATCGCACGCCTCGTCCAGCGAGTCGAAGGGCTGGTCGGAGTGGTACTCGACCTCGGTGACCGTGGGCCGGATGCCGAGCGCGGCCAGGGCGCCGAGGGTCTCGCGGTAGTCGCAGCCGTGCGTGTACGCCCGCCCGAGCAGCCGGGGGTAGAGCTCGGAGAAGTAGAACTTGTCGTCGCCGCCCGGGGCGTCGCGGACCAGGACGACGCCCCGGCGGGCGAGGGAAGGCAGGGCCGCGAGGAACGTCGAGCCGGGCTCGAGGAGCGGGCTCACGTGCGCGCAGAGCACCAGGTCGTGGGGCTCGACCTCCACGTCCCCCCAGGCGGCCTCGACCACCGTCAGGTTGCGGAGCCCCAGGCGCGCCGCGTCCTCGCGGAGCGCGGCGGCCATGGCGGGGGACGGCTCGAGCGCGGTCACGCGCTCCAGGCGGCGGGCCAGCGGCACGGCGAGCGCACCGAACTCGGCGCCCACGTCCAGGCCCGTGCGGCAGCGGGCCAGCACGCGCTCGGCGGCACGGAACACCACCGGCGCGTAGTCGCTCACCGCGTTCGCCCGGCGGTACCAGGCGACCGTCCGCTCTGTCCAGAGCCGCTCGTGGCGGCGCAGGTCGCGATCAGCCACGCTCATGCCGGGTCACCGCGATCGCCGGGGCCCCCAGGTCCTGCATCACGTTGGTCCTGATGCTCATGGCTCACGCAACCAGGATGCCATACTCGGCCAGAGCCAACCCCGCGATTTCAAAGGCGGGATCGACACATGCGCGGGCGGGCCGTGGCGGCGGCTCCCCACTGGCCGGGGACGCCGGGGCGCGCGTGGGCCGGGCTCGACGCGTCCCGGGATCAGACCGCGACCCTGGCGCGCCGTGACATGGCCGCGGGCCCGAGGCAGGCCTTCGCGCACGCGAGGGCGGTGGCCGGCTGGAAGGCGGTGCAGCGGGTCACGTCCACGCGGGCCCCGTCCCATGCCGTCACCTCGAACTCCACGTCGAGGGCCTGCCCGCGGATGGGGCAGGGGAAGGCACGGACCTCGACGCGCCGGGTGCCGCGGAAAAGCGACGGCCCGGCGGCGAGGAGCAGGCCCAGCAGGATCCCGACCACGGCGACCAGCAGCAACGGCCAGAGGGTGCTCATGTCGGCCTCCGTTCCGCCCGCATCATCGCGCCCGGCCCCCGAGCGGCAATGGAGCCCCTGCGTCAATTTCGTGGGACGCGCGGACCGCGGCGGGCCGCGGCCTCACGCGCCGTTGCCGTGACCGTTCGGCGCCGGATCCACCCGCGGCCCCCCCAGGGTCCGCTGCACCAGCGCGGTGAACGCGGAGATGGAGAAGGGCTTGGTGAGGTAGGCGGTGGCGCCGGCGTCGAGCGCCTGCCGCCGGCTCGCGTCCGACGCGAAGCCGGTGACGACGATGACCTCCGGCGGCTCCGGCCGCGCCCGGGCAGCGCGGACGATGTCCAGGCCGTCCCCGTCGGGCAGGCGCAGGTCGACGACGACGAGCACGAAGGGCTGGGCCCCGATGGCATCCAGGGCCTCGCGGCGCGTCCCGGCCGCGATGACGCGGCACCCCTGGCGGGTCAGCAGCCGCCGGTAGGTGGCGACGAGGTCGGCCTCGTCCTCGACGACGAGCACCGCGCCCATCAGCGCGCGGCGGGCACCGTCGCGGCCGCCGGGGCCACCGAACGGGCGAACGCGCGGACCAGATCCGTCTCGGTCAGGATCCCGACCAGCCGCTGGCCCTCCAGGACGGGCAGCGCGCCGATCTTGTGGTCCAGCATCATCAGGGCCGCCTCCCGGGCGTCGCGCTCGGGCTCCACGGTGATGACGGAGCGGGTCATCACCTCGCCGACGGTCAGGCGCGCCAGCAGGTGGTTCACCTCCCAGACGGAGAGGCTGGTCGCGGGCGAGGGCAGGTTCAACCGGATGTCCCGGTCGGTCACCAGGCCGGCCAGGCGGTCGCCCTCGGTGACCAGCAGGTGGCGGATCCGCTGCTTCAGCATGAGCGCCCGGGCCTCGAAGACAGGTGTGTCCGGGCGCACGGTGATCAGGTCGCGGGTCATCAGGTCGCTCACGCGCATGGTGGTCTCCTCGACGGTGACGGTGAAGGTGGAGTCCTGGGCGGCTCGCTCGAGCCGCAGGGCGAGGCGCAGCACCTCCTCGGCGGCGCTCCAGGGGTCGCGCTGGTCGGTGCGGATCGTCAGCTCCGGGGCCAGGGCGGGCTCGTACTCGGCCGCCAGCTCCGGCTCCTCGTCGGCCGCGGCCTTCCGCCGG
>JBBIOF010000120.1:0-6999 GCA_037443505.1 Candidatus Rokuibacteriota bacterium | reverse complement strand
GCCGGCCGCGCTCGAACGCGGCCGCCGCGCGCAGCACCGTGGCGTCGTCGAAGCGCCGCCCCACGATCTGCAGCCCCACGGGCAGCCCGTCGGCGGTGAACCCGGCCGGCACCGAGGCCGCGGGCTGCCCGGTGAGGTTGAACGGCCACGTGTAGGGCGTCCAGGCGAAGGCGCCGACCGGCTTGCCGGCGACCGTCGTGGCGTTGTCGAGCCCCACGGCGAACGGCGGGCAGGCGACCGCCGGCGTGAGCAGCAGGTCGTACTTCTCGAAGAACGCCCGCGGGTGCTGCCACCAGGCCAGGCGATCGAACCACGCCTGGACGAACCGGGTCGGCGGCTGGGCCAGCGTCGTCTCGACGATCTTCACCAGGCCCGGCTCGATCTGGTCGCGCCGGTCCAGGTAGGGCGCCAGGCGCGTGGCAAGGCCCCCGCAGAAGATCTGCTCCCAGCACTCCCGCGGGGAGGGCCAGCCGGGCCGGACCTCCTCCAGACGGCACCCCAGCTCCCGGAAGGCGCGGGCAGCCCGGCGGGCGATGGCCGCGACCTCGGGGTCCAGGGCCTCCACGAAGCCCAGGTCGTCGGCGTACGCCACCCGCAGGCCCCGCAGGTCACCGCGCAGCGCCTTCAGGTAGTCCACGCGGGCGGCCGGCAGCGAGGAGGGGTCGCGCTCGTCTGGCCCGGCGCAGACGCTCATCATCAGCGCGGCGTCGGCCACCGTGCGCGTCATGGGCCCCACGTGCGACAGGCTCCAGGCGGCGCTCGGCGGGTAGACCGGAATCCGGCCGAACGACGCCTTGAAGCCCACGATGCCGGTGAAGGAGGCGGGGATGCGGATGGAGCCGCCGCCGTCGGTGCCCACGTGGAGCGGCCCCAGCCCGGCCGCCGCGGCCGCGGAGGCGCCGCCGCTCGAGCCCCCGGGCGTGCGCTCGAGGTTCCAGGGGTTGCGGGTGGGCCCGAAGAGGAGGTTGTGGGTGGCGCCGATCCAGCCCAGCGTGGGCGTGTTCGTCTTGCCCAGCATGATGCCGCCGGCCGCCGTCAGGCGCTCGACGATGGGGGCGTCCTCGGTCGGGACGTGGTCCCGGTAGAGCGGCGTGCCGAAGGTGGTCCGCACGCCCCGGGTGATCACCAGGTCCTTCACGGAGAAGGGCACCCCGTGCAGGGGCCCGAGCGTCTCTCCCTTGCGCCCCAGCCGCCGCTCCGCGGCGCGGGCGGCCCGCCGGGCCTGGTCCGCGGTCACCAGCACGTAGGCGTTGATCTCGGGGTTGATCTTCTCGATCCGCGCCAGGACGGCGTCCACCACCTCGACGGGCGAGACCTTCCGCTTCCGGATGAGGGCCGCCAGCTCCGTGGCCGGCAGCCAGCAGAGATCGTCACCGCTCATGCGCGCGCTCCTCAGGGCCTGAGGTGGAACACCACCATCTTGAGCTCCGTCATCTCCTGGATCGCCCAGGCCGGCCCCTCCTTGCCGAACCCGGATTCCTTGAGCCCGCCGTACGGCATCAGGTCCGCCCGCCACTGGGGGCCCCAGTTGACGTGCAGGTTGCCGGAGTGGACCTCGCGGACGAACTTCCACGCCCACTCCAGGTTCTCGGTGAAGATGCCGGCCGCCAGGCCGTAGCGGGAGTCGTTGGCCAGCGCGATGGCCTCGTCGATGTCGGCGAACGGCGTGACGGCCACGGCCGGGCCGAACAGCTCGTCGCAGGAGACCCGCATCTCCGGCTTGACGTCGGCCACCACCGTGGGCTGGTAGAGCGCGCCCTGGCGCCGCCCGCCGGTGACCAGGCGGGCGCCGCCCGTCACGGCCTCGCGGATCCACTCGTCCACCCGCGCGGCCTCGCGCTCGCGGACCATGGGCCCCACCTGCACCGTCTCGTCGAACTGGTCGCCGACCTTGAGGGCCTCCACCCGCGGCCGGAGCGCGTCCAGGAAGTCGCCGTACACGCGGCCGGCGGCCAGGACGCGCTGGGTGGAGATGCAGACCTGGCCCGCGTTGGCGTAGCCCGTGGCGGCCACGGCGGCGGCCACCGTGTCGAGGTCGGCGTCCGGCATGACGATCACCGGGGAGTTCGACCCCAGCTCCATGGTCACCCGCTTGATGCCGGCCAGGCGGCAGATGCGCTCGCCCACGTCGCGGCTGCCGGTGAACGTGATCTTGCGGACGCGCCGGTCCGACACCAGGCGGTCGCCGATCTCGCCGCCCGAGCCCGTGAGGGTGTTGATGCCCTCCGGGGGCAGCCCCGCCTCCAGCAGGATCTCCGTCAGCTTCAGCGCCGACAGCGGGGTGTCCGTGGCCGGCTTCACGACGACCGCGTTCCCGGCGGCCAGCGCGGGCCCCACCTTGTGGCACACTAGGTTGAGGGGGAAGTTGAACGGGCTGATGGCCACCACCACGCCGCAGGGCACGCGCAGGGTGACCCCGAACTTCCCCGCGCCGCCCGGCGCCCCGTCCAGGGGCACGGTCTCGCCGTGCAGGCGCTTGGCCTCCTCGGCCGAGCCCATGATGGTCTCGCAGGCGCGGCTGGCCTCCAGGCGTCCCTCGGTGATGACCTTGCCCTCCTCCGCCGAGATGGTCCGGGCCAGGTCCTCCTGCCGCGCGGCCATCAGCTCGGCGGCCTTCCGGAGGATCTTCCAGCGCTCGTGGCCGGACAGCTTCGCCATGACCCGGGCGCCCCGCTCGGCGGACTGGAGCGCGCGCTCCACGTCGCCGCCGTCGGCGCGGGGGACCGTGTCGATCACCGAGTCGTCGTAGGGGTTGCGGACCTCGATCCGGTCGGGCTTGTCGATCCACTCACCTGCCACGTACATCTTCATGGCGCACTCCCGAACGAGGGGCCGGCGTCAGGCCCCCCGAAGCCGCGGGTCCAGCGTGTCGCGGAGGGCGTCGCCCAGCAGGTTCGAGCCGAACACCGCCAGGCTGATGGCGATGCCCGGGAAGAGCACCAGCCAGGGCGCCTTCTGCGCGTATTCCGCCGCCGACACCGACAGCATACGCCCCCACGAGGGGTACGGCTCGGGCACGCCCAGGCCGAGGAACGACAGGGCCGCCTCCACCAGGATGGCGCTGCCGAGCTGTGCCGTGGCCAGGACGATGAAGGGCCCCATGGTGTTGGGCATGACGTGGCGGAAGGCGATCCGGAGGTGCCCGATCCCCAGGGCCCGGGCCGCCTCGACGTACTGCATCTCGCGGATGGAAAGCACGCTCGACCGGATGACCCGGGCGGCCCGCGGGACGATGGGGATGGAGATGGCGAGGATGACGTTGGGCAGCGTCGGCCCCAAGGCCGCCGCCATCACCAGGGCCAGGACCAGGAGCGGCAGGCCCTGGAGGATGTCCAGCAGCCGCTGGGCGATCAGGTCGGTCTTCCCACCGAAGTAGCCGCTCAGCAGCCCCACGATCCCGCCGAGCACCGAGCCCAGGAGGGTGGACAGCACGCCCACGATGAGCGACACCCGCGCGCCGTGTACGATGCGGCTGTAGATGTCCCGGCCCAGGTGATCGCTGCCCAGCCAGTGCTCCGCGCTCGGCGCGGCCAGGGTGTGCGCGGCGTCGGTGGCGATGGGGTCGTGGGTGGCGAGCGGCTCGGCGAGGACGGCGGCCAGGACCATGACGGCCATGAGCGCGCCGCCGACGGCGCCCAGCGGCTTCTTCCGGCAGAAGTGGACCACGGCCGCCCACGTCCCCGCGGCGCGCCGCGGCCGGGCGGGCAACGCCAGCTCGATCTCGACGCCTACCGGCCTAGCCATACCGCACCCGCGGGTCGAGCCAGCCGTAGAGCAGGTCCACCAGGAGGTTGGAGAGGATGACCACCACGGCGATGAACATGACCAGGCTCTGCACGATGGGGTAGTCGCGCCACAGCACGGCCTCCACCAGGAACCGGGCCACGCCGGGCAGGTTGAACACCGTCTCGGTGACCACCAGCCCGCCGATCAGGAACGCGAACTCGATGCCGATGACGGTGATCACGGGCAGCATGGCGTTCTTCAGCGCGTGGCTCCAGACGACCACCCGCCCGCGCTGGCCCTTGGCCCAGGCCGTGCGGACGTAGTCCTCCCGCAGGACCTCCAGCATCGTCGAGCGCGTGATCCGCGTGATGAGGGCCGAGGAGCGGTAGCCCACCGCCAGCGCCGGCAGGAGGAACTGGACCAGGTGGATCTTGAAGTTCTGCGTGGGCGGCACGTAGACCATCGGCGGGATCCAGCCCAGCCAGCCCACCAGCACCAGGATGATGACCATGCCCAGCCAGAACGAGGGCATGCTGAGCCCGGCCAGGGAGACGACGCGCAGCACGTAGTCCAGCGCCGTGTCCTGGCGGACGGCGCTCACCACCCCCGTCGGCACCCCGATGAGGACGGCGATGACGGTGGAGAGCGCGGCCAGCTCCACGGTGACCGGGATCAGCGGGCGGATGATCTGCCAGGCGGGCAGGTCGTAGCGGTAGGACTTCCCCAGGTCGCCCGTGGCCATGGCCCGGAGCCAGTCCAGGTACTGGACCCACACGGGCCGGTCGATGCCCAGCTCCCGCATGATCTGCTGCTTGTCCGACTCGCTCACGTAACCGCCGGTGGCGAAGAGGATGTCCACGATGTTGCCGGGCGCCAGGCGCAGGAGCGCGAAGATCACCACCGACATCCCGAACAGGGTGACCAGCGCGATGAGCAGCCGGTTGACGACGTAGGTTCTCAGGGGGCGCTCCGCCGGGCCGGACGGGGGTGGAGGGCGCGGGGCGGGGATGGGGCCATCCCCGCCCCGGGCGCCGCCGGCCCTACTTGTCCAGCCACACCTCCTGCATCCGACCCCAGTTGTAGATGGACTGGTGCGGCACCAGGTTCCTCACGTAGTTCCACTGCAGGTGGTAGAGGAGCCGCCAGTCGATGGTCGGCCGCGCGACGTCCTCCTCCAGCTTCTTCTGGATGTCCCACACCATCTGCATCCGCTTCTTCGGGTCCAGCTCCTGCGACTGGGCGTCGATCATCTTCATGACCTGCTCGTCGCAGTAGCCCGTGTAGTTGCGCGGCGACCCGCAGGCGAAGTTCTCGTAGAAGTTGGCGTCGGGGTCGTCGGGACCGATGCCGGTGAGGTTGGGCGCCGCCTGGTACTCCCGCCGCGTGGCCAGCGGGTGCCACTGGGCGGTCTCGATCTGCTTGAGCGTGGCCTCCACCCCCACCTTCTTCAGCTCGCTGATGGCGAACGACGCGAAGTCGAGGTAGATGGGCTGGGCGCGCGTGGCCATCTCCAGCTTGAGCGGGTTGGAGGGGCCGAAGCCGGCCTCGGCCAGCAGCTTCCGGGCCTTCGCCTTGTCCTCCTCGGACTTGCCGTACCCGGGCAGGCGGGCCAGGTCCCTGTCCATCAGCCCCCACACGCCGTACGGCTTGGGCGCCATGGACGCGCCGGCCACCGCCCCGCCCTGGTGCACGGCCTGCACCGCGCCGCGCCGGTCGATAGCGAGGCTGATCGCCCGCCGCACCCGCACGTCGGAGAAGGGCGGCTTCGTGACGTTCAGGAGCATGTTGTCGTTCACGTTCTGGTGGGCGACGGTCACCTTGATCTTCGGCTCGGCCTTGGTGACCTGCTCGGCGATGCTCTTGGTCTCGTCACCGGGGAAGGAGACGTCGAGGCGGCCGGCCTGGAGCGCCGCGAACTTGGTGCCCCGCTCCTTGATGGGCACGTAGCGCAGCCCGTCCAGGTAGGGGCGCCCCTTGACGAAGTAGCTCTCGTTCTTCACGAAGTCGATGTACTCGCCCCGCTTCCACTCCTTGAGCTTGAAGGGGCCGGTGCCGATGCAGCCGGTGCGGTAGTTGGCCACGGGCACGTGGGCGGCGTACACCGGGCTGTAGCCGGACGCCAGCATCATCAGCAGCGAGGGCTGCGGCCGCTTGAGGTGGAAGATCACCGTGTGCGGGTCGGGCGCCTCGATGTTCTCGACGTTCGAGTACCAGTCCTTCCGCGGGTTGATGCGCAGCTTGGCCTGGGCGTCGGGCGCCTCCCGCACCATGTCGAAGGTGTACTTGACGTCCTTGGACGTGAAGGGCTGGCCGTCGTGCCACTTGACGTCCTTGCGCAGGAAGAAGACCAGGTTGCGGTAGTTGTCCTGCCAGGACCACTTCTCGGCCAGCTCGGGGACGATGGTGCTCATGCTCTCCTGCTTCTTCAGCGGGTCGAAGATGACCAGGTTGTTGAAGCAGGGCATGCCGGGCCACACGGTGGAGATGGTCGAGGTCTCGTGGATGGAGAAGCCCTGGGGCGGGTCCTCGCGCTGCATCACCCGCAGGATGCCGCCGGGCTTCGGGGCCTGGCCCGACACCGGCCCGGTGGCCACCGCGACGACCGCCACCGACACCGCCAACAGCGACGCGACGACTCGCAAGCGTGGCATGCCTACCCTCCCGTGGTCAGGGGGTTCGAGGATGGCTGAGTGTACGTGAAAAGCGCCGCGTCCGACAATCCGCAGTGCGGCACCGTCCCGCGCGCCGGCCCGGGCCCCCCGCCTCAGCCGCCCAGGGCCCGGAGCAGGAGGTGGAGTCCGTAGAGGAGGCCGCCCGCGAGCCCTCCCACCACGGTGCCGTTGACCCGGATGTACTGCAGGTCGTCCCCCGCGTGCTCCTCGATCAGGCGCACCGCCCCCTCGGGTCCCAGCGCGTGCACGCCCTTCTCGATGAAGCCCGCGATGCGCCCGTGGTGGCGCTCCACCAGCTCGGCCGCGCGGGCCCTGGCCCAGCGCTCCAGCTCGCCGCGGAGGGCGGCGTCCGCCGCCAGGGCCCGGCGCCAGCGGTCCAGGCGCTCCACCACCCACGCCACGGTGTCGGAGTCCCGGGTGTCGAGGTCGGCCAGGAGCGCCCGCTGGACCCCCGCCACCGCGTCCCGGGCCAGCTCCCGGACCACCGCGCTGTCGCCCAGCTCCGCCTTGAGCGCCTCCACCCTCCCCGCCACGGCGGGGTCCGTGCGCAGGCGCCCGGGCAGCGCGGCCAGGGCGTCCACCAGGCGCTGCCGGACGGGGT
>JBBIOF010000119.1:0-7008 GCA_037443505.1 Candidatus Rokuibacteriota bacterium | reverse complement strand
AGGCGATGCGCTGGACCGCGGTCAGGTTCGAGAGCACGGCCAGGACCCAGAGCGCGGGCTCCAGCAGGTCCAGCAGGGCCCCGGCGATCAGGCAGATGAGCCGCTCCGGCCGCTCCATCATCCCCACGTTGCACTCGACGCCGAGGGACTCGGCGCGGGCCCTGGTGTAGCTCACCATCACGCTGCCCACCAGCCCCGCCATCGCCACGATGGCCCCCCGGGTGTGCGGCATGCGGGCGAAGAGCACCACGATGCCGAGGAGCACCACGAGGTCCGAGTAGCGGTCGATCACGGAGTCCAGGAACGCGCCGAAGGGCGTCACCTGGCGCGAGGCCCGCGCCAGCGAGCCGTCGAAGAAGTCGAACAGGCCCGCCAGGAGCAGCAGCATGCCGGCCAGCCGCGTCCGCCCGGTCACGAAGCCGGCCGCGGCCAGCAGGCTCACCCCGAGCCCGGCCAGCGTCAGGTGGTTCGGACGCAGGCGCAGGCGGAACAGGGCCCGGCCCACGGGGTCGCTCCAGACGCGGATGGTCTCGCGGTAGCGGCCCAGCATGTCAGAGCGGCTGCGCCAGGGCCTGCTCGAGGGCCTCGCGGACCCGGTCCATGGCCTCCGGCCGCTCGATCTTGCCGCCCCGGCCGTCGTGGACGTAGAAGGTGTCGAGCGCCTGGTCGATCTCCGTGGCGATCCGGGCGGTGGCGATGTCCAGGCCGAGCCCGGCCATGGCGCGGCTGACCAGGTAGAGCAGGCCCAGGCGGTCCGGGCACTTCACCTCGATCACCGTGAACGCGTCGCTGAGCTCGTTGTCGATGGCGATCTTGGGCGGCGCCGGGGCGGTCCAGGGCCGGCGGGAGGAGGCACGCCGCCGCTCCAGCAGGGCCTCCACGCGCTCCTCGCCGGTGATGACCGCCCGCAGGGCCTCCAGGGTGCGGGCCCAGTGTGCGGGCGACGTGATCGCCTCCCCCGTCGGGTCGTTGACCTGCAGCGTGTCGATGGCCACGCCGTCGGCCCGCGTGAAGATCTGGGCGGAGATGATGTTGATGCCGTGGGCCGCCAGGGTGCCGGCGATCAGCGAGAACAGGCCGGGCAGGTCACGGGTCACCACCACCAGGTCCGAGGAGCCCAGGTCGGGATGGTGGAAGACCTCGGTCACCACCGGCGCCGCCTCGAGCCGCTGGAGCATCCGGAGGTGCTCGGCGATCCGCTGCGCCCCCGTGATCCGCACGTAGCGGTCGGACATCATGGCCAGGTGCGCCTTGACCTGCTGGAGCGGGAGGCCGCCGGCCAGGGGGTGGACGCGCTCGGCCAGCACGGTTCGGTTCGGCCGCTCCTCGCGCCCCCCGGTGAGCCGGGCCAGCGTCCGCGCGTAGAGCTCGTGGAGCACCACGGCCTGCCAGGGCGTGAGCACGCCGGGCCCCACGGCCCGCATGTCGGCGTACGTCAGCAGGTAGAGCATCTTGAGGCGCTGGGGATCCCCCGTGGCGGCGGCGAAGTCCGCCACCGTCTTCGGGTCGTCGATGTCGCGCCGCTGGGCCACGTGCGACATGGTCAGGTGGTGGGCCACCAGGAACTCCACCGCGCCCGCGTCCTCGGGCGGCAGCCCCAGGCGGGCGGTCAGGTCGCGCACCAGGGGGATGCCCTTGGCCACGTGCCCGTGGCCCCTGGCCTTGCCGATGTCGTGGAGCAGCATGCCGAGCATCAGGAGCTCCGGCTTCTCCACCTCGCTGAACACCTGCGCCGCGCCCTCGGACTCCGCGGACTGGCCCGGCGCCAGTGCCTCCAGGTGCTCGACGGCCAGCAGCGAGTGCTGGTCGGCGGAGAACCGGTGATAGACATCGTACTGCACCAGGCAGGTGAGCGCCCCGAACTCGGGCAGGTAGCGGCCCAGCAGGCCGAGCTCGTGCATCTCCGACAGCGTCTGGGCCACCCGCCCCCAGCTGCGGCAGACGTCCAGGAAGAGGTCCCGCACCTCCGGCGAGCGCCGGAAGGCGTCGTCCACGACGTCCAGGGACTCCTCCACGGCCCGCTCCAGCTCCAGCGACAGCTCGCAGCCGAGGCGGTGCATGTGCCAGAAGACCTTCATCAGGCGGGCGGGGTCCCGGGCGAAGAACCGCGGGTCGCGGTCGGCCAGGTGGAGGCGGCCGTCGATGAAGACCAGACCGTCGGCCAGCGCCTGCTGGCGGTCGCGCCGTTCCGCGGCGTCGCGCCGCGACAGCGTCTCCTGGCAGCGGGCGATCAGCCGGCGCGAGACCCGGTGGATGACCCGCGCGTGGAGGTAGTAGTCGCGCATGAAGCGCTCGACGGCCAGCGTCTCGCCCTCGCTCACGTAGCCCAGGTTCTCGGCGATCCGGGGCTGGAGGTCGCGCGTGAGGGTGTCGTTCTTGTGGCCGGAGAGGAAGTGCAGCTCGTTGCGGACGCGCCAGAGGAAGGTGAGCGCCTCGTCCGTCAGCTCCTGCTCCCGCGGCGTGATGAGGCCCTTCAGCGCCAGCTCCCGCAGCGTGCGAGCCTCGAACTTGGCGGCGCCCAGCCACATCGCCGTGTGCATGTCGCGCAGCCCGCCGGCCGACTCCTTGACGTTCGGCTCGCCCACGTAGGGGGAGGCCCCGTACTTCCGGTAGCGCTGGTCGCGCTCGGCCAGCGTCGCCTCCAGGAACTGCTCGAAGTCGTGCCGGTAGACGTTCTCGCGCAGCACCCGCTGGAACCGGGCGAACAGCCGGCCGTCGCCCGCCACCAGGCGGGCGGCCTGCATAGAGGTGCGGCTGGGCAGGTCCGTGCGGGCCATCGCCACGCAGTCCTCGAGGGAGCGCAGGCTGTGGCCCACCTGGAGACCCAGGTCCCAGAGCGTGTAGAGCAGCTCGTGGGCGACGCGCCGCACGAAGGGCTCGAGCTCCCCCTCGTGGACGATCATCAGGTCGATGTCCGAGGAGGGGTGGAGCTCGCCCCGTCCGTAGCCGCCCAGAGCCACCACGACGAAGGGCGCGGGGGTGAGGCCCGCCGCCTGGGCGTCGCCGGCCACCAGCCGGGTCAGTGATTGCACGAGGTCGTCCACGAGCCGGGCGTGGGCCCGCACCGACTCCTGCCCGGAGGCTCCCCCGGCGTGACGCGCCTTCAGGGACTCGAGTCCCTCGGCCAGGGCCTGGCGGAAGAAGTCGAGGCGGAGTCGCCGCCGGTCCTCCACGCGCCCGGCCTTCGCCTCTGCGCGGCGGGCCCGACGATAGAGCGCGGGCGACATGACGGGCAGAGCGTAACGCCCGCCGACGAATATTGTCAAATCGGACGCGCACTTACTACAATGCGCGGGTGCGCAGACTCTGGCGGGCCGTGGTGGAGGGCATCACGCCCTACGAGGCCGGGCAGCCCCTGGAGGCCCTGGCCCGGGAGCTCGGGCTGGCCGACGTCGTCCGCCTGTCCGCCAACGAGAACCCCCTGGGCCCGTCGCCCCGCGTGATCGAGGCCGTCTGCCGCGAGGCGTCCCGCGTCCACCTCTACCCCGACGGCGGCTCGACGGCCCTGCGCACGGCACTGGCCCGGCGGCTGGGCGTCACCCCTGCCCACGTGGTGCTCGGCAACGGTGCCGACGAGCTGCTGGCGCTCGTCGCCTGGGCGGCCTTCGAGGCGGGCGACGAGGTGGTGGTGCCCCGGCCCTCCTTCGAGCCCTACACCACCGTGGTCGAGCTGTCGGGCGCCACCGTCCGGGAGAGCCCCCTGGCCGGCTACGACGTGGACCTGGACGACGTCCGCCGGCGGATCACGCCTCGCACGAAGGCCGTGATCCTCTGCTCGCCGCACAACCCGGCCACCACCATCCTCCGCCGCGGGCCGCTGACCGCCTTCCTGGAGGCGCTCGGCGACGACCCCCCGCTGGTGGTCCTCGACGAGGCCTACGGCGACTTCTGCGACGACCCCGAGTACCCCGACGGCATCGCCCTGCTCGCCCGCCACCCGCGGCTCATCGTCCTCCGCACGTTCTCCAAGATCGCGGGCCTGGCCGGGCTGCGCGTCGGCTACGCGGTCGCGGCGCCCGAGACCATCGACCGGCTCAACCGCGTCCGGGCTCCCTTCAACGTCAACCGCCTGGGCCAGGTGGCGGCGCTGGCCGCCCTGGAGGACCGCGAGCACTGGCACAGGACCCGCGAGCTGGTGATCGCCGAGCGGGCGTTCCTCGCCGCCGAGCTGGCGCGGCGCGGCTACCCGTCACCGCCTTCGCAGGCCAACTTCCTCCTGGTCCGCGTGCCCGACGCCGCGGCGGCGCGCGAGCGGCTCCGCCGGGCGGGGATCCTGGTCCGCGACGGCGCGGCGGTGGGCTTCCCCGGCCACCTGCGCATCTCCGTGGGCACCCGCGAGGTCAACCTCCGGCTGCTCGCCGCCCTGGACGGAGACGTCGCCGGCCGCTGAGGGCGGCCCGCGGCGCTCGGCGACGAGCGAGCGGTAGAGCGCCTCGTAAGCCCCGGCCATCCGCTCGACCGTGAAGCGCTCCTCGACGTGCCGCCGGCAGGCCGCCCGGTCGATGGTGTCCACGCGCTTCACGGCGTCCACCAGCTCCTCGAGCGTGTCGGCGATGAAGCCGGTCTGGCCCCCGACGATGATCTCGGGCACCGAGCCGCACGGCCGGGCGATGACCGGCGTCCCGCACGCCAGGGCCTCGATCATGGCCAGGCCGAACGGTTCCGGCCAGTCGATGGTGAACAGGAGCGCCAGGGCCTCGCCCAGGAACGCGGGCTTGTCGGCGTCGCCGATCTCGCCCACGAACTCCACCAGCGGGTCGTCCAGCAGCGGACGGATCTCGCGCTCGTAGTAGGCCCGGTCGGCGGGGTCCACCTTGGCGGCGATCCTGAGCGGCAGCCCCACCCGCCGGGCCACTGCGATGGCCAGGTCGGGCCGCTTCTCCGGCGCGATCCGCCCGAGGAACGCCAGGTAGCGGCCCGGCCGGGGCGAGAACGGGTAGAGGTCGAGCGGCAGCCCGTGGGGCACCGTACCGGCCCAGCGGACGGACAGGTGCCCGAGCGGTCCCCGCTGGGCGTCGCTGATGGACACCACCGGCACGTCGTGGAACCGGCGGAAGACGGGGACCAGCTGCGGCAGGTCCAGGCGCCCGTGCAGGGTGTGGATCGTGGGCGTCCGCACCAGGCGCGCGAAGGGGAACGCCAGGAAGTCCACGTGGCAGTGGATGATGTCGAAGTCGGCCGCCCGCTCGAACACCTGGGAGAGCTCGACGACGTGGTGCGCCAGCGCGTCCCCGCCCCCGCCGTCCAGGCGCAGCGCCCGCTCGCACGCGCTCACCAGGTCCGCGGCGGTGCGGGAGTCACCGCTGGCGAAGAGCGTCACCCGGTGGCCCCGGCGGACCAGCGCCTCGGTGAGCCACGACACGACCCGTTCGGTGCCACCGTAGAGTGCCGGGGGGACACGCTCGTACAGCGGCGCGACCTGGGCGATCCGGAGCGGCCTCATCTCACCAGGCCCGTCAGCGGCTGACGGTTTTCTCCTGTCCGAGGGTGGCGTGACAGGACGGGCAGTGCCAGCCCCGCACGACCTCGATCATGCGGCTCCTGCAGTACGTGCACTCCACGGCGGGCGCCTCCTCTGCGGCCGGCGGGCCTTCCAGTCACATGTGTAGCGCGCCGGCCGCGCTTGTCAAGGCGATGCTGGCAGGCGGGCGGGGCGGCTGCTGACAGCCGTCAGCGGCGCCGGGTGCGGGCGGCGGCGAGGGCGCGCTCCAGATCCTCGACGCGGCGGGCCAGGGCGTCCCGCTCGGCCCGCAGCGCGTTGACGGCCTGGTCCCGCTGCCCCTGGCGCTGCTCCTGCTGGGCCAGGCGCGTCTGCAGCACGGCCTCCCGCGCGTAGACCTGGCGCAGCTCCGCCTCCAGCTGGCGGATCCGGTGCCGCGCGGGCAGGTAGCCCTGGAAGAGCACGTAGGCGAGGAGCGCCGCGAAGACGACGCTCGAGGCGATGAGGAACCACGGCGGCCGCCGACGACGATCGGACACCGGGTGGGATTCTAGCAAATCTGGTATCATCGGGATGAGGACTCCGACGTCACGGAGAGAATGCTCGTAGAGCTGCGGCGCTTCTTCGACCGGGCGGTTCGCGCGAGCTTCCACGACCTCGCGCTCCACGACGAGCCTGCCGCGTCCTACCTGGCCGACCTGCTCACGCGCTTCGCGCGCACCGAGGCGCTCTATCCCCGCGGGGTCAGCGTGCCGCGTCTGGAGACGGTGGTGGACATGCTGCTGGAGATCCAGGCCGCGTGGCAGCCCGACGACGCGCACTTCCGGCCGGAGCGCGAGGTGGAGGTCCGCCGCCACATCGGCGACTACACGCTCTTCATGATGGGCGTGTTCCGGGAGCGCGTCGAGCGCACGTCGAGCGCCGGCTACTACGTGTTCCAGGGCAAGCGCGCCTACCACTTCGTCTGGGAGCACGCGCGGGCCGCGGCCCGCGGCGCCCTGCCGCCGTACCGCCGCCTCGCCGAGGGCTTCGAGAGCTACGCCGGCGCCCTCGACTACGCGCGGCGCGTGTACTTCTCCGACGCGCCGCCTCACCCCTTCTTCGGCCTGTCCTTCGACTAGGCGGCCGCCCCGGCGCCCGCCGCCATGATCACCGACGTACCGGGACTGCGGGTGGGTCACGCCACCGACGCCGCCGGGCTCACCGGCGTCACCGTCGTCCTGTGCGACCGGCCCGCCGTCTGCGGCGTGGAGCTGCGCGGCGGCGCCAACGACGTGGTGGGCCTCGACCACCTGGACCCGCGCCACCTGGTACCCACCGTGGACGCGGTGGTGCTGGGCGGCGGCAGCCGCTTCGGCGAGGAGGCCGTCTACGGCGTGATGCGGTACCTGGAGGCGCGGGGAACGGGCTTCGCGGTGGGGCCCACGGTGGTGCCCCACGTGCCCGGAGCGTTTCTCTTCGACCTGGGCGTGGGCGACCCCCGGGCTCGCCCCACCCGCGAGCTGGGGCACGCCGCCGCCGCGGCCGCGACGCCGGGGCCGGTCGCCGAGGGCAACGTGGGCGCCGGC
>JBBIOF010000118.1:0-7021 GCA_037443505.1 Candidatus Rokuibacteriota bacterium | reverse complement strand
CGCGACGCCCGACGAGGGCGTCGGGACCGCCCTGGAGGACTGACATGCCCATCACCCCGCTCGACGTCCACCTCGATCCGGGCGCGCTCGCCGCGCAGATGGCGACCGATGTCCGCGCCGGGCTCGTCCAGGACGCGACGTCGCGCAGGCCGGCGACGGTCAGCGGCGCCGCGTGCCAGACGGCGGGCAGCGACGCGAGGAGGAGCACCGCGGCCGGCGTCCCCGCCAGGCCGTACCACCACAGGAGTCCCACGCCCGACAGGCGGACGGAGGCGGGGTCGCCGGGGAGCATGACGAGGGCGAGGCCGCCGGCCAGCAGGGCGAGCAGCACGGCGGTCCCGGCCCGGCGTCCGGCGGTCATTGGATACCGCGGGGATTATAGCAGTATGCTGGGACCCGACCCTCAACCGCGCGAGGAGGAGCATGAGCCACCGCATCGATCGGGTGATGGTGGTGACGGCGCACCCCGACGACGCCGAGTTCGGCGCCGCGGGGACCGTCGCCAGGATGGTGAAGGAGGGCCGCGAGGTGACGTACGTGGTCGTCACCAGCGGCGACAAGGGCTCGAGCGACCGGACGATGACCCCCGAGCGCCTGGCCCGCATCCGCGAGGCCGAGCAGCGCAACGCGGCCCGCGTGCTGGGCGTGGAGCGCGTGGAGTTCCTGGGCTACCGCGACGGCGAGGTGGAGGACACCCGCGACCTCCGTCGCGACGTGACGCGCCAGATCCGCCGGTGGCGGCCCGACCTGATCATCACGCAGAATCCCCGCCGGACCTACAATCTCTACGCCTCCCACCGCGACCACCGCATCACGGCGGGCGTGGTGCTGGACTGCGTCTACCCGCTGGCGCGCGACCACATGGCGTTCCCCGAGCTGCTGCCGGAGTACGAGCCCCACAGGGTGCGGGAGGTCTACCTGATGCAGTGGGAGAGCCCCCAGCTCGTGGTGGACATCTCCGAGACCATGGACCTGAAGCTCAAGGCGCTGGCCTGCCACCAGAGCCAGGTGCCGGACCTCGCGGGAGTGGAGGCGCGGGTGCGCGAGCGGGCGGCCGAGCTGGGCAGGCCCCACGGGTACGCGTACGCCGAGGCGTTCGACCGGATCGTGCTTCCACGCTGACGCCGGCGGTGATCCTCGCGCTACAATAGCGGCCCGTGACCGGCGAGCGCGATCCCCTGACCGCCCCCACGCTGACGGAGCTCCTGCGCCGGCGCGCGGAGCTGAGCGCCGATCGCCCGTACTTCCACCTGTACGGCGAGGCGGTGACCTACGGGCGCCTCTGGGAGCGGAGCGGCCTCTACGCCGGCGCCCTGGCGCGGGCCGGGGTGGGGGCGGGCGACCGGGTCGTCCTGATCTACCCCACGTGTGCCGAGTTCTTCTACACCTTCGTGGGCGCCCTCCGCGTGGGCGCCGTGCCCGTGCCCCTCTACCCCACCCTGGGCGTGGAGGCGACGGCGAAGATCCTGCGGAGCGCGGGCGCGGTGGCGGTGGCCACCATCGGCTGGTTCCGCCGCCACGTGGACGAGAGCGCGCGCCTCGCGCCCGCCGTCCGGTCCGTCCTCGAGCCGCCCGACCTCGAGGCCGCCGGGCCGGCGCCCCGGCTGCACGAGGGGAGCGAGGACGAGCTGGCCCTCGTCCAGTACACCTCGGGCAGCACCGGGCACCCCCGGGGCGTGATGCTGACCCACCGCAACGTGGTCAGCACCTGCCGCTTCATGGCCGAGGCGGTCGACCTGAGCCCCGACGACCGCGCCGTGTCGTGGCTGCCCCTCTACCACGACATGGGGCTGATCGGCTGCTCGTTCACCCCGCCGCTGGTGGGCACCCAGCTCTGGCTCCTGCCTCCCGACCTCCGGAACCCGCGCCAGTGGCTGCAGCTCGTGAGCGACGTGCGGGCCACGTTCACCGTCTCGCCCGACTTCGGCTACCGCAACTGCGTCCGCCACGTGCCCGACCCGTCGGGCCTGGACTTCGGCAGCCTGCGGGGGGCGCTCTCCGGCGCCGAGCCCGTGCGCCCGTCCACCATCGCGGCCTTCGAGGGCCACTTCGGGCTCAAGCACGTCATCGCGCCCTGCTACGGCCTGGCCGAGGCCACGCTCGCGGTGGCCATCTGGCCCTTCGGCACCCCGCGCCGCACCGACCCCACCGGGCGCTTCGTGTCCGTGGGGCGGCCGTGCCGGGGCGTCGAGGTGCGGATCGTCCCGCCCGGCGAGGGCGCGGAGGGTCTGGAGGTGATGCTGCCGCCGGGCACGGAGGGCGAGATCGTGGTCCGCAGTCCCGGCGTGATGCGGGGCTACCACGACGACCCCGAGGCCACCGCGCGCGTCCTGAGCCCGGACGGGTGGCTCCGCACGGGCGACCTGGGCTTCCTGGACCACGACGGCTGCCTCTACGTCACCGGGCGCCTCAAGGACGTGATGCTCCTGGGCGGCGAGAACGTGCTGCCCACGGACATCGAGGAGCTGGTGGACCACGTCCCGGGCGTGCGCTACTCGGCCGCCGTGGGCGTGGACAGCGAGCGCACGGGCACCCAGCGCCTGCACGTCGTCGCCGAGGTGCGGGACGAGCAGGCGGCGGCCGGGGCGTACCACCGGCTGGTGGCAGAGATCGTGCGGCGGGTCCACGAGGGTCGCGGCCACCGCCCGGCGCGCGTGCTGCTGGTGCGGCCCGGGACGATCCCGAAGACCTCCAGCGGCAAGCTCCAGCGCTCGAGGCTGGGCGAGATGATCGCGGCCGGCGAGCTCCGGGACCGCCTGGTTTACCACCCGGGCGCCTGATGGAGTTCGGCTGCCACCTGCCGGTCTACGGGGCCGCGGCCACGCGCGAGGTCACCCTCGGCTTCGCCCGGCGGATGGAGAGCCTCGGCTACGACGCCGTGTGGGCCAGCGACCACGTGGTGCTGCCGGAGGGGATCGCCTCCCGGTACCCCTACGACCCCAGCGGCCGCCTGCCCCTGCCGCTCGACACGCCCTTCCTCGAGCCCCTGGTGACGCTGGCTCTGGTGGCGGGCGCCACCGAGCGCCTGCGCCTGGGCACCAGCATCCTGGTGCTCCCGCACCGGCACCCGGTGCTGGCGGCGAAGATGCTGGCCACGCTGGACCACCTCGCCCCGGGCCGGGTGGTCGCGGGGGTGGGCGTGGGCTGGATGCGCGAGGAGATCGAGCTGTTCGGCGTCCCCTACGCCCGGCGCGGCGCGTGGAGCGACGAGGCGATCGAGGTCATGCGCGCGTGCTGGACCCGCGAGCGCCCGGCCTTCTCCGGGCGGTTCTTCCGCTTCGGCCCCCTGGGCTTCGCGCCCCGGCCGGCGCGCGGCACCATCCCCGTCTGGATCGGCGGCAACTCGCCCGCGGCCCTCCGCCGGGCGGCGCGGCTCGGCGACGGCTGGCACGGGACCTTCCTCACCGCCGGGGAGACGGCCGCGGTGGTGGAGCGGCTGCGGGCGGCGTGCCGCGAGGCCGGGCGCGGTCCGGAGACACTGACCCTCAGCATCCGCGTGGGCCTGCCCGCGCGCAGGCCCGCCGCGGAGCTGGTGGAGCAGATGCAGGCGCTCGCCGCGCTGGGCGTGCACCACGTGCTGCTGGAGACCCGGGTGACCGACCTCGACGGGATGGTGGCGACCTACGAGCGCTTCGCCGCCGAGGTTCGCCCCCGGCTCTAGATCTTCACGCCGGCCTTCTGCCAGTCCTCCAGGAACTTCTTGAGGCCGATGTCCGTCAGCGGGTGCCTGAGCAGCTGCTCCAGCACCGCGAAGGGCATGGTGGCCACGTGGGCCCCGGCGCGGGCGGCCTCCACCACGTGGAGCGGGTTGCGGATGGACGCGGCCAGCACCTGCGTGGTGAACCCGTAGTTCCGGTAGATCTGGCAGATGTCGCGGACCAGGTCCATGCCCACGTGCGAGATGTCGTCGAGGCGCCCCAGGAAGGGGCTGATGTAGTGGGCGCCCGCCTTGGCGCTCAGCAGCGCCTGGCTGGGGGAGAAGCAGAGCGTCTGGTTCACCCGGACGCCCCTGGCCGACAGCGACCGCACGGCCTTGAGGCCGTCCCGGGTGAGGGGGCACTTGACCACGACGTTGGGGGCGATCTTCGCCAGCTCCTCGCCCTCCTTCACCATGCCCTCGAAGTCGGTCGCCACCACCTCGAGGCTCACGTCCCCCGGCGCCAGGGCGCAGATCTCCTCCACCAGGGGCCGGAACGGCCGCTTCTCCCTGGCGATCAGCGAGGGATTGGTGGTCACGCCGTCGACGACGCCGAGGGCCACACCCTCCCGGATCTCGTCGACGTTGGCCGTATCGAGGAAGATCTTCATCCGCCCTGCCTCCCTCCCCGGGTCATGTCCGTTCGATGCGCACGCGCGTGCCCGCGCGGACCTTCCGGAAGACGGTCGGGTCGCCCGCCACGCGCCCGACCACGTTCACGGGGCTCGCCGGCCGGATCTCGTCACCCTCGCTGGCCGGCGTCGGCCCGAAGAAGATGCAGAACGCGCGCCCGGGCGGCCAGTACCCCAGGTCCCCCGGCTGCACGACGGCCGCGGGCGACTCCTCGCGCAGCGTGAGCCCGATGTCGAAGTAGATCTCGTCGCCCCACGTCAGGGCGCCGGCCTCGATGGGCAGGGCCTCCCAGATGGCCGTGGCGGTGCGCGAGTCGGCGAGCCGGGCCTCGGCCGACACCGGCCCGGCGACGATCCGGATCAGCCGTGCCCCCGTCACACCCCCAGGCTAGTCTCGCCCCGGAAACGAAGTCAAGGCGGCGACCCGTCGCGCCCGTACTCCGCGAGCGCCGCCTCCAGCGCGGCGCGGTCCGGCACGCGCGACCAGCCCTCACCCTCCACGGCGAGCGAGGCCGCGCAGGCCGCGGCCGCCGCCGCCCGCCAGGGATCGCCGTGGTCGCGGTACTCGACGAGGAACGTGGCGGCGAAGACGTCGCCCGCGCCCGTGGGATCGACCTCCCGCGCGGGGCGGGGCCGCACCTCGTAGCGGTCGCCGTTGACGTAGAGGAGCGCGCCCCGGGCCCCCGCCGTGACGCCCACCAGGGGCAGGTGCTGCATCCACTCCACCAGCGCCGCCTCCTGGCCGCGGACGTCCTCGGCGCTGACGAACAGCGCCTGCAGGCGGGCCAGGAGCCCCGGGGGCGGGGTCCAGGGCTGGGGAACGACCTCGCCTCCCGGACCGACGCTCCTGAGCCACCCCTGCGCCTCCGCCGCCACCGCGGCCTCACCGAAGGTGTCGGCCAGGGCGGGATCGACCTCCCCGAGCACGGGCGCCAGGAGCACCATCGGCGCGTCGAGCCAGTCCTCCGGCACGTGGTCCGGCCCCAGCGGGCGCGCCAGGCTCCCCGCGCTCAGCACGCGGCGGCCGCCGCGGCGCTGGTGGCGGAAGGTGGTCGTCCGGGCCGCGGGAACGCTGACGACCTCGATCCGGGGCGGGAGGGCCTCCAGGGGAAAGTCGTCGCCGTGGCTGGTGACGATCCCGGCGGTCAGCCCCAGCCGGTGCGCGGTGACGGCGGCGTAGAGGGCGGCGCCTCCGGGGCGCGTCACCTCGCCGAAGCGGTCGAGGGTGACGTGGCCGACCGCCACGAACGCGGGCGCCGCCATCGATCCGGAGCGTCCGCCCTACGGGCGCGCGAGGTGCAGCTCCAGGAGCTGCGCCGTGGTGCTCGCCAGGCCGTAGGCCAGGACCAGCTCGTTGTCCACCGCCCCCGCCTGGATCTCCAGCACGGCCTCCTCGAACGGGGCCAGCTCGCGCAGTGCGTCGGCGCCAGCGATGCGGCCCGTCACCACCACCTTCATCGCCCGGACGCCCCGGGCCACGATCACCTCGGTGGTGAACTTCGGCTGCAGCACCACGATCCAGCGCTCGCCGCCGGTGCGGGCGCCGATGCCGACGCCGAGCCACTTCTGCACCTCGGTCGGGGTGCCGAGCACCTCCTGGTAGAGCGTCATCCACCCTCCGCTGTCGCGCACCTCCAGGACCAGGGCGATGTCCACGTCGGGCAGGACTCCCGCCCCCTGGCCCGCCGTGGCCGGGGGCGCCTGGAGGAGGACGACGAGGACGAGGAGGACGACGCCCCGGGCGCGTCGTGGCGGAGACCAGCGGCCCATCGGCACCTCGCTTCGCCGGCGGCCGTCGGACCCCCGACGCCCACCGCCAGCTGCGGACGCCTCACCATAGCCCGATGGGCACGCGCGTGTCCAGAAAGGGTGATCGGTTGCGGGCCGCCGGTGGCAAGGATTACAACGTGCGCCGCCGCTCCTCAGACATCGGCCAGCTCCAGCAGGCGGGTGAGCACGCGGCCCGAGTCGAGGTACTCCTCCCGGTAGGCGTCGGGCGTGGGCACGCACTCCTCGGGGCGGACCACCCGCCAGCGGTGGGCCGCGAGGATGCTCAGCGTCCTGCCACCTCGAGGACCACCGGCCAGAGGAACGTCTGCCACTCGACGCCCGCGGTCGGGAGCGGGCAGTCCGCGCTGCCGAGGCCGAGCCCCGGGGTGATGTACAGGTCGTGGTCGCGCAGGTCCATGTCGCAGCCGTAGCCCTCCTGCCAGATCTGGGTGTATCCCGGGTCCGGGTCCAGGTAGACGCTCCGGCGGACCCGCGGCAGGATCCACCGGAGCCGGCCGTACTCGTTGACGAAGAGATCGACGTCCGGCGCCAGGTCGGCGACGTCCGCGCGGGAGAGGCCGACGTGGTCCTCCCCGTCCCGCTGGAGGAGGGCCGCGTACCCCGTGAGCCCGAAGCGCGCGGTCACCTCCTGGAAGTAGCGCGCGGCGAGGCTCGCGGCCAGCGGGACCCGGCGGCCCGCCTCGTCGACGGCGTCCCCGGCCGGCACCTCCTCCACGAAGTACGCCTCGAAGCCGAGCCGGCGGAACCCGAGGAGGAAGTTCAGGCGCATCCAGGTGTTGCCGGCCACGTACGGCCGGGCCGCGATGGTTCCCTGCATCAGGATCCGCGAGGCCATCCCTCACCCCCCGCGAGGCCGCGGCGCGGGCGCGGCGACCGGGCCGCCCGGCGCCGGGGCTCCGCC
>JBBIOF010000117.1:0-7052 GCA_037443505.1 Candidatus Rokuibacteriota bacterium | reverse complement strand
CCTCGACGAGCTGCGGGGGCAGTGGGCGGCCGGGGGGCCCGCCGGGACCGCCGCGCCGGCGGACGCCGCGACCCGGCGGGCGGTGCTGGACCGCCTCGTCAACGTGGTGCTCATCGTCCAGGAGGCCCGCCGGATGGGCCTGGACCGGCTGCCCGAGGTCCGCGTGAACGTCGAGTCCTACGCGCGCGTGGCCCTCAGGGACGAGCTGGTCGAGCGGGTGGTGAGGGACGTCGTCGCCGACCCCGCGCGCGTCGAGGAGGTCTACCGCGAGGCCGTGCGCGAGTGGAAGGTCGGCGCCGTCCTCTTCGACCGGGAGGAGCAGGCCCGCGCCTTCCTCGCCGACCTCGCCGCGGGAGGCGACTTCTCGGCGCTGGCCGCGGCGTACCTGGCTGGCGGCAGGGCCAAGAAGGTGGAGGCTGGTGCCCTCCTGCGGCGCGAGACCATGGACCCCGCCGTCGCCGCGGCCGTGGAGGCCACGGCGGTGGGCGCCACGAGCCCCGTGGTCTCCCTGAAGGCCGGCCACGTGGTCCTCCGGGTCGAGGAGATCCGCCACCGGGACGACCCGGCCGCCAGGGCCAGGGCCGAGCAGATCGTGCTCACCGAGCGGCGCCGACAGGTGGTGACCGCGTTCGACGAGGCCCTCAAGAAGAAGTACGTGAAGGTCAACCGCGAGCTGCTGAAGGCGCTGGACTACGAGGCCCGCAGGCCCGGGTTCGACGCGCTCCTCCAGGACCGCCGGGTGGTGGCGGAGATCCGGGGGGAGAAGCCCGTCACCGTGGCGGAGCTCACCGAGGCCCTCAAGTTCCAGTTCTTCCACGGCACGGCCATGGCGGCCGAGCGCAAGCGGCTGAACGCCAAGAAGGAGCAGGTCCTGGACGGCCTCCTCCACCGGAAGGTGTTCCGGAAGGAAGCGCTGCGCCTCGGGCTGGACCGGACGGACGCCTACCGGGCCAGGATCCGCGACCACGAGCGCTCGGTGCTCTTCGCCACGTTCGTCCGCAAGGTGGTGGCCCCCGACGTCCGGCTCACGGAGGACGAGGTCCGGGCGTACTACGACGCGCACCGGGCCGAGTACACCTCGCCGGAGATGGTCCGGATCCGGAGCCTCGCCTTCTCCGGACGCCCCGCCGCCGAGGCCGCCGCGGAGTCCCTCCGGAAGGGCGCCGACTTCCGGTGGGTCGCCGATCACGCCGAGGGGCAGGTGCCGGCCGAGGCCCCGGGCCTCGTGACCTTCGACGGCCGGCCCATCGTGACCACCGAGCTGCCCGAGGGCATCGCGCGCGCCGTCGCCGGGGCCAGGGCCGGCGACGTGCGCGTGCACGCCGGGGCGGAGGGCTACACCTACGTCCTCGCCGTCCAGGACGTCGTGCCGGCGGCGGCGCAGCCGTACGAGCAGGTCCGGCCGCAGGTCGCGCGCAGGGTGTTCGACGCGCGGCTGGAGAAGGCCGTGGAGGAGTACGCCGCGAAGCTGCGCGCCCTCTCCGACGTCCGGATCCACCGGGAGCCCTGATGGCACCGGCGGTGCCGCGCGCCCGGTGGGCCCTCGAGCGGGTCGTGGCGCAGGTCGCGCTCGCCCTCGCCGTCCTCCTCCTCGCCGGCTGCGTGGAGGTCCAGACCCAGCGGCCGCAGTTCGCCCGCAAGGACTGCCTCGACTGCCACCAGAAGTTCGCCGAGAAGTCCCTGGCGATGAAGACCGTCCACTCCCCGGTCAAGTCGCGGCAGTGCGAGGCCTGCCACCTCCGGCACGGGCTCGTCCCCAAAGCCGTCATGAAGAAGGACGGCAACGAGCTGTGCCTGCAGTGCCACGCGCGGGAGAAGCTGGAGCTCGGGCGCAAGCACGTGCACACCGCCCTCCGGCGGGGCCGCTGCACCGACTGCCACGACCCGCACGCCTCGCCGGCCAGCCACCTGCTCCGCGCCGAGGGCAGCGAGGCGTGCTACCGGTGCCACGCGCGGGAGCAGCACCGGAAGCCGGTGGTGCACGCCGCGTCGCCGGCCCGGGGCTGCCTCGCCTGCCACACCGCCCACGCCTCCGACGAGAAGGGTCTGCTGGTCCGGGCGCCCGCGCCCCTCTGCCTCTCCTGCCACGACGCGGCCCGGCCGGCGTTCAGGAAGGCGCACGGCGGCTACCCCGTGGAGCGGGCGGCCTCGTGCACGACGTGCCACAACCCGCACTCCGCCGTCCAGCCGAAGCTGCTGAAGACCAGCGCGCACGGCCCCGTGGCGGGCGGCGAGTGCGAGGCGTGCCACGCCCCGGCCTCGGACGCGAAGCCGTTCGCCACGCGGGAGGCCGCGGACAGGCTCTGCGCCGGCTGCCACGATCCCGACGACCTGCGGGCCGGCGGGAAGGTGGACCACCTGCCGTTCAAGGACGGCGCCTGCACCACCTGCCACGCTCCGCACGCGTCGGAGTTCTCGAAGCTCACGGTGGCCGACGGCGCGGGGCTCTGCATCACCTGCCACCAGGACCGGGGGGCCCCGGTCGCCGTGACGCACGCCCCCGTCGCGGGCCAGCGCGGGTGCCTGGCGTGCCACGCCCCGCACTCCGGCAAGCTCGCGCGCCTCCTGAACCAGGAGCAGGGGCCGCTCTGCCTGTCGTGCCACCCCGAGACGCGGCAGGCGCTCGCCAGCAAGGTGCCCCACCAGCCCTTCGCCCGGCAGGAGTGCACCGCCTGCCACGACCCGCACGGCTCCAACGCGCCCCGCCTGGTCGCCGACCGCACCGACCGTGTCTGCTACCGCTGCCACGCCGAGGCCGAGGCGAAGTTCGTCAAGACGTACACGCACCGGCCGGTGGCGGAGGGCGCCTGTGCGTCGTGCCACACACCCCACGGCGGCGCCGAGCCCAAGCTGCTCAAGGCGGCCGACGGGTCGCTCTGCGTGCGGTGCCACGGCGACCTGATGAAGGAGACGCCCGGTGGGGTCGCGCACGACCCCTTCGCCGGCGGCATGTGCCTGAGCTGCCACGACGCGCACGGCAGCAACGTCAAGGGCATGACGGCCGGCCCCCTGGGCTCCGTGTGCGGCGCCTGTCACGACGTCGACAAGGACGGGGGCAAGGCGGCGAGCCGGCACGCGCCCGTGGCGGCCGCCCGGTGCACGGAGTGCCACAACCCGCACCAGGCGCGCCTGCCGGCCCTGGTGCGGGCGAAGAGCCCCGAGCTGTGCCTCACCTGCCACAAGGACCTGAAGGCGCGCATGGACCGGGAGCGGGCCCACCCGCCGGCCCTCCGCGACTGCCAGCGGTGCCACCGGCCGCACGCCTCGGCCCAGGACGCGCTGCTGGCCCAGGCCATCCAGCCGACCTGCCTCGAGTGCCACGAGCGCGGGCGGCCCACGTTCGCCAGGGCCCACCTCGGCATCGATCCCATGGCCATGGACTGCCGGAAGTGCCACGACCCGCACGCCTCGAAGGACCCGAAGCTCTTCAAGGCCAACGTCCACATGCCCTTCGACGCCAGGTCCTGCGACGAGTGCCACCTGCCCTACGCGGGAGCGGAGCCCGCGCCGCCGGGGAAGCGCTGATGCCCCGCGCGCCGGTGACGGTCCTGGGCCTCGCCCTGCTGGTCCTGGCGTCGGCGCCCGCGGCGGGCGAGGAGAACCCGTTCCGCCTGAAGCCCGGCGCCGCCGGGAAGGTCTGCCTGGACTGCCACACGGACTTCGCGCAGAAGCTCAAGCGCCGGTTCGTGCACACCCCGGTCGCGAGCGGCGACTGCGCCGGCTGCCACAGCCCGCACGCCTCCGCCCACGGCAAGCTCCTGTCGGCACCCGCGCGGTCCATCTGCCTCACCTGCCACGAGGGCGTCGTCCCCGCCAGGGCCGTGAGCGCGCACCGCGTCGCGGTCGAGGGCAACTGCGTGGCCTGTCACGACCCCCACGCCTCCGACCACAAGGCAAACCTCAGGAGGGCCGGCAACGACCTCTGCACCGGCTGCCACAAGGCCGTGGGGGACGCGGTCGCCAGGGTGAAGTTCAAGCACCGCCCCGTGTCGGACGGCTGCCTCGGCTGCCACGACCCGCACGGCTCCGAGGGCGCGCCCCGGCTCCTCAAGCGCGCCGTGCCCGCACTCTGCGTGCAGTGCCACAAGCCGGACAGTCCTGGCTTCGCCCGGCAGCATGCCGACTACCCGGTCGCCAGGGCCAACTGCACCTCGTGCCACGACGCCCACGGCTCCGGGACGCCCGGGATCCTGTTCGACACGGTGCACGCCCCGGTGGCCGGCAGGCGGTGCGGCCAGTGCCACAACCCGGCCACCGCCGCCGAGCCCTTCGCCACGCGGCGCCCGGGCTTCGAGCTCTGCCGCGGCTGCCACGGCGCCATGGTGAACGACGCGCTGTCCAGGTCCCGCCTGCACTGGCCGCTGGCCGACCGGACCGGGTGCCTGAACTGCCACCAGGCCCACGCCTCGCGGCAGAAGAAGCTGCTCGACGTCCCGGAGGCCGCGCTGTGCGGGCGCTGTCACCGCGACACCGCCGAGCGGCAGGCCAGGCTGGCCGCCCTGGAGAAGGAGGAGCGGGCCGCGGCCTCGAAGAGCCGCGGCGAGAAGGGCGCGCTCACCCACCAGCCGGTCCAGGAGGGGAGCTGCTCCACGTGCCACCAGCCGCACGCGTCGGACAACACGTTCCTCATGCGCCAGGCCTCGCCCGTCGAGGGATGCGGCTCGTGCCACGACTGGCTCAAGCACAACTCGCACCCCATGGGCGAGAAGGTGGTCGACACGCGGAACAGGAACCGCTCGGTGGACTGCCTGAGCTGCCACCGCTCGCACGGCACGGGCTACCGGTACCTGATCACGTTCCCCGCGCCCACGGAGCTCTGCGTGCAGTGCCACAAGCAGCTGAGGAGGTGACGGCATGGGGAGGGCGCTGCCGCTCCTGCTGATCCTGGCCGCCGCCGTGCCGCCCGGCGGCGCTGCCCTCGCCGCCGGCGGGGGCAAGCTCCGCTTCGTGACCGCGGTCTACCTGGACGACCGGGGCGGCGGGATGCGGCAGCCCGAGGGCCTGGCCTGCGACGACAGGGGGACGCTGGTCGTCGGGGACGCGGGCGGCGGACGGCTGCTCCGGTACACCGTGGAGGAGGCCGGCGTGAAGCCGGCCGGGGAGCTCCGGGCCCGCGAGGTCACGGCGCCGATCCGGGTGCAGCTCACCTCCCGCGGGGATACCCTGGTCCTCGACGGCCGGGAGCGCCGGGTCGCCCGGTTCGACGCCCGGGGCGAGTTCAAGGGCTTCCTCCGTCCCGAGGGTGTCCCGGACCCGGCGACCATCGTCCCCCGGAGCGTCAAGGTCGATCGCAGCGATCGCGTCTACCTCCTGGACGTCTTCTCCGCCCGCGTCCTGGTGCTCGACGCCGAGGGCCGGTACCAGCGGCACGTGCCGTTCCCCAGGGACCGCGGGTTCTTCTCGGATCTCGCCGTGGACGCCCGGGGCACCATCTACCTGCTGGACTCCCTGCGGGCAGCGCTCCACGCGGCCGGGCAGCAGGCGCGGGAGTTCTCCCCGCTGGCGAAGGACCTGCGCGCGCACCTGAGCTTCCCCACGGCGCTGGCCGTCGACGGCCGGGGCGTGCTCTACGTCGTGGACCAGAACGGCGGCGGGATCGTCCTGGTCGGCCAGGACGGGACCGTCCTGGGCCGCCAGCTGGCCACGGGCTGGAACGAGGGGCTCCTCTACTACCCCTCGCAGGCGTGCGTCAACGAGCGGGGCCAGGTCTTCATCGCCGACCGGGGGAACAGCAGGGTCCAGGTCTTCGCCGTCACGCGATGACCCGCCGGGTGCGGTCGTGGGCGTGACGGGCGCGGCCCGGGCCGCGGCGTTCCTGCTCTTCTTCCTCTCCGGCGCCGCCGCGCTCGTCTACCAGGTGGTCTGGGTGCGCTCGCTGACGCTGGTCTTCGGCGGCTCCCACCCGGCGGTCACCACCGTGCTGGCCGTCTTCATGGCGGGGCAGGCGCTGGGCGGGTGGGTCTTCGGCCGTGCGGCGGACCGTACGGACCGGCCGCTCCGCCTCTACGGCCTGCTGGAGGTCGGCATCGCGGCCTCCGCGCTGGGGCTCCTGGGGCTGATGGCGGCCTACCCGGCCCTGTACGTGCCGCTGGCGCGGGGCAGGGACGACTGCCTCGCCTGTCTCACGGCCGTGCGCGTCCTCCTCTCGGGGGCCGCGCTGATCGTCCCCACCACGCTCATGGGCGGCACGCTCCCCGTCCTCTCACGCTTCGCCTCGCGGGGGCCTGAGGGCGTCCGCGCCCCCCTGTCGTTCCTCTACGGGCTCAACACGCTGGGCGCCGTCGCCGGGGCGCTGCTGGCGGGCTTCGTGCTGCTCCGGGTCTCCACGGTGAGCACCACGCTCCTCCTGGCCGCCGCGGCCAGCGCCGCCGTCGGGCTGGCGAGCCTTGCCCTCCAGGCCCGCCTGCCCGGTGGGGGCCCGCCCGGAAGCGCTCCCGCCCGGACCCCGGCTGCGGCCCCGGCCGCCGCCTCGGAGGCGCCGGCCCTCCCCACGCTCCCCGGCCGGCTCGTCCTCTGGGGCATCGGCATCGGAGGCTTCTGCGCGCTGGGCTACGAGGTGCTCTGGACGCGCGTCCTCGCCATCGCCGTGGGCGCCAGCGTCTACGGCTTCACCATCATGCTGGTCGCGTTCCTCGCGGGGATCGCCCTGGGGAGCAAGGCGTACGGGGCGCTGGCCGCGCTGGGCGGGGCCGCGACGCCGGGGCCGGGGCGCGCGGTCGCCTGGTTCGGCCTCGTCCAGGTCGCCGTCGGCGTGACCGCGTTCCTCGTGACCGCCTCCCTCGGGCACCTGCCGGTGAACGCCGCGCGGCTGCAGGGCGTGCTCCTCGGGACCGGATCGTTCGGGTCGCGGGTGTGGACCGGCTTCGCGCTCGCCTTCCTCCACATGCTGGTCCCGGCGTTCTTCATGGGCGCCGCCTTCCCGCTCGCCGGCGAGATCCACGCGCGGTACCGCGGGGCGGTCGGCCGCGCCGTCGGCGAGGTCCTCGCCGTCAACACGGTGGGCGCCGTCCTGGGAGCCGGCGCGAGCGGCTTCGCGATGATCCACCTCTTCG
>JBBIOF010000116.1:0-7102 GCA_037443505.1 Candidatus Rokuibacteriota bacterium | reverse complement strand
GGCGGTCACGCCGCGCCCCCGCGCCCGAGGACGCCGACCTCGAAGAGGACCGCGGCTCGACGCACCAGGCCGGCGATCACGCCAGCGTAGAACTGCGCCATCGGATCGAGGCCCGCCGGCGCCTCGGCCGCGGGGGGACGGCCCGCGGCGGCGAGGCCCGCCGTGAAGTTCCGGTCGATCAGGGGCTTCACCCCCTGGTACGTCTCCTCGGTCACCTCCACCACCGTGGCCCCCGTGACGCGGCCGTCCGGCGCGAGCCCGACCGCCACGCGGACGGGGCCGTGGACCGTGAAGTCGGTCACGAAGATCGAGGCCGCCACCAGGCGTCCCCCGGCGTCCCGGCCCAGGTAGAAGCGGTAGAAGTCCTCGTCGGGGCTCCAGCCCGTGCGGTGGTGGATGGCCCGGCGGTCGTCGCCGGACAGGCGGACCTCGCGCACGAAGAACCTGCGGGCCCCGGCCAGCAGGGCGACGAGCGCGTCCCGGTCCGAGACCAGGACGACGGGCGGGGTGATGTGGGCGGCGGCGGGCACGGTCGCGAGGAGCAGCCCGGCCAGCGCCGCACCGGGGCGCTTCAGGGCGGCGCACGTCATGCGCGGACCTCCTTCCGGATCCACAGCTCGTAGAGGGAGACGCCGGCGATCAGCGCGTAGCCGACGCCGAACAGGCTGCCCCCGGCGATGACCAGGGCGGCGAACGGCGGCCAGGCGAAGCGGGTCAGCCACATGCCGCCGATGTCGAGGAGGGTGCCGACGAACGGCAGCGCGATGATCACGGACTTGGCCCGCTCCCCGACGGACGAGAAGAGGAAGATCAGGCCCAGCAGGCCGGCGATGAGCGTCTGGCCGAAGAGGTGCGTGTGGCTGGTCTGGATCAGGAGCGGCGTCCTGATCCAGACCTTCGCGGCGCTCGAGACCTGGCCGAGGTCGATCTCCTTCTCGGCGGCGGCGGGCCGTGGCCCAGGTGCGTCATGGGCATGTCGGGGGCGAGGCTCGCCTGGATCTGGGCCGGCGAGAGCCCGACCGCGGTCGCCGCCTGGGTGACCGCGGCCACGGCGCCGCCGCCGATGCCCAGCAGGAAGAGGGTGCAGAACACCTTCGCGCCGAGCGGCAGCTGCGAGAGCGAGATGCCGTGCATGACGCGCCTCCGCGTCAGTAGTTGACGACGAGCTGGAGCTGGAGCTGGAGCTGGTGGCTCCAGTGATCCGCGTCCACGATGTCCACGGCGGGCCTGGCGCTGGAGAAGACCGGACGGTCCGAGTGGGCGAGGCGGTACTCGAGCTTCAGGTCGACCCAGTCGAGCGGGTGGCGGGTCCGCGGGTAGGTGACGCCCGGGGGGCGCAGCCCGGCAACGAGCCGCGACAGGTGCAGGACCGGCACCACCGTCCAGGACTGCAGGGTCTGCTCCACGCCCGTGCGGGCACCGTCCTCGTCACGGAAGTAGCCGTACCGGAACGTGAGGCCGAGCCAGCCGAGGACATCGTGGTGGGCCAGCGCGTAGAGACCCCACCAGGTCACGTCCCGGTCGCTGACTGCCGGGGCCGCGAACGGGATCCCCCGCTCACGGAAGCTCACACCCGACTCGCCTCCGTACACGAGCTCGCCGGCCAGCAGGAGCCGGGGCAGGGGGGACCAGGTCGCGTCCAGGTCGATGACCCACCGGGGGTGGGCCGTGTCGTCGTCCTGCTCGGCCCCCCACCAGCCGCCGAGACCGATGTTCAGGAGCCGCCCGCCCGGGAAGGGCGTGAGGCCGAGGCGGCCGCCGAAGCTCTTGTCGCGGTTGCTGTCGTCGAAGGGATCGTGGGTCGTCTCGCTCTCCCAGCGGTTCGCCACCCAGGCGGCCACGTCGAGCCAGGGCGCGATTGGATAGGACCCCTGGATGCCGGTCATGCTGTTGGGCCGGCCGAACTGGAAGACCTCCGACGTGGTGGCGGTGAGCAGCAGGTTCGCGTCGTGGCGCTCGATGCCGAAGGGGACGTCGAAGCGTCCGAACGCGAGGGTCAGGCCGCTGCCGACGGGGACCACGCCGGTGACGTGGAAGCGGTGCAGCTCGACCTCGGTCTCGGCCTCCTCGGCGCCGAACCGCTCGATGCAGAGCCCGGTGCCCGGGCAGCCGAAGGTCGGGTCGAAGCCGTGAGCATGGCGGTCGCGGTGGCTTTCCACCTCGACGGTGGCGCCCGCCGAGAGCCATTCCGCGAACGTCCGGGACACGCCGAAGCTGAACGTGTCGAAGCGGAAGTTGACGCTCTTCGGATCGGCCTTGGCGGGGGCGCCGCCGGCGAACTCGGGGACCATCTGGACGTGGGAGTTGTAGCTGGCCGAACCCGAGAAGAAGCCGCCGAACCGCACCCCGGCCACCTCCGGCTTCGGCAGGCCCAGGGCCTCCAGGAGCCCTCCCCGGTCGAGCTGGATCTCCTTCTCTCCGGGGGCCGGGGCCATGGGCGGAGGGGCCGGCGGAGCCTGGGCCGCGGCCGGCGCGGCGGGCGCGCGCTGGGCCTGCTCGAGCCTCTGGAGGCGCTCCTGGAGCCTCCGGAGCTCCTGCCGGAGCGCTTCGATCTCGGACGCCGCGGGGGTCTCGGCGGACGCCGGGGCCGTCGCGGCGGCGGTGACGAACAGGAGCACAGCAGACTGCCTGCGATCCTGCGCATGGCTGCCTCCCTGGTCCGAGGGCGTGACAGAAGAAACGGCCGGCGCTCCGGCCCGGGGCCGGACTCGGTCCGTCAGTCGTGCGCGGTGAGGAGGATCAGACCGGGAGGGCGGGAGGGGCGCGCGGCTCGGTGCGCCCGCGGCCCGGCGATCGTGGGGTGTCCTGCCGGCGAGGGACGGGCGCCGGACGCTGCGAGGGATCCGGGTCCACCGGGGGCAGCTCGATCTCGATGCCCTGCAAGCGGTCCAGGGCGGCAGCCAGGGTGCACTCGCTGTCCGCGGACCGGTGCTCGAGGGCGTGGTGGACCAGGTGCGGCGACTGGCCGGCCAGGAACGCGGCGAAGAACAGGGCCGCCAGGAGCCTGGGCCACGCGCCGGGGGCCGTCTGCACCAGCATGGGCATTCAAATATACGAGCCGCCGCGGGGTGTTCAACCGACCGCCGCGGCCGGTGTCAGGACAGCAGGCCGCGGGCACCCTCCCAGGCGCGCCGGACGGCGGCGCGGCGCAGGCGGGGAAACCGGACGCGGGCGAAGGCGCGGAGCCCGCTCAGGTCGTCGAACATGGAGTAGATCACCGGCGTGGCGATCAGGGTAACGAAGAGGCAGAGGATCTGGCCCCCGACCACCACGGTGGCCAGCGACGCCCGCGAGGCCGACCCGTCGCCGCGCCCCAGGGCCACCGGCAGCATGCCGGCGATGATGGCCAGGGTGGTCATCAGGATGGGCCGGAACCGCGCCCGGTCGGCGTGGAGCTGGGCCCCGCGGCGGGGCATCCCCCGCGCGCGGAGGACGTTCGTGTAGTCCACCTGCAGGATCGCGTTCTTCTTCACCACGCCCATGAGCAGGAACAGCCCCATGATCGAGTAGATGTTCAGCGTGGCCGTGCGCACGCCCAGCGCGTACAGGCCGGCCAGGGTCAGCAGGCCGAACGGCACGGAGAGGAACATGGAGACCATGATGGTCACGGGGTGGACGAACGACTCGAACTGGGCGGCGAGCACGATGTAGATGAAGCACAGGGCCAGCACCAGGGCGATGAGGAAGTTCTGGATGGACTCCTGCAGCAGCTTGCCGCGGCCCGTGGTGACGACGCCGTACTCGGGCGGCATACGGAGGCGCCGCACGGCGGCGTAGGCGTCCCGGAACGCCTCGGCCAGCGGCTTCTGGTAGAGGTTCGAGACGATGGTGATGGAGCGCTCCTGGGCGTACCGCTCGATCTGCCCCGGGCTCATCCCGCTGTCGAGGGTGGCCACGTTGGAGAGCCGGACCAGGCCGCCGCCGGCGCCCGGGACGAAGAGCGCGGGCAGGGTCCCCGGTCCGCTCCGGAAGTCCTCGCGCAGCCTGAGGCGCACGTCGTACTGCTCGCCCAGCTCGCGGTAGAACCCCACCTTCTCGCCGCCCACCATCACCCTGAGGGTCGACGCGACGGCGTCCACGCGGACGCCCAGGTCGGAGGCCTTGCGGCGGTCGATGCGCACCTGCACCTCGGGCTGGCGGTACGCCTGGGCCGTGTCCAGGTCCACGAAGCCGGCGCGGCCCCGGAGGTCGGCGATGACGGCCCGCGCGTATCCCTCCAGGCGGTTCAGGTCCGGCCCGCGGAGGATCAGGTTGAAGGGCGTCTGGCGGAAGCCCCCGCCGCCGATGATGTTGATCTGCTGCACGCTGACCCGCATCCCGGGGAAGGCGGCCAGCCGCCGCCGTGCCTCCTGCTTGATCTCCTCCTGGGTGCGCCGCCGCTGGGTCAGGTGGCGGAGCCCGACGTAGATGGAGATGTCGGTGACGTTGGCCTGGGCCTGGCCCCGCACGCCCGCGGTGGAGAAGAGCGTGACCACCTCGGGGATGGCCCGGAGCTCCGCCTCCATCCGGGAGATGATCTCCGTGGTCCGCTCCAGAGACGACCCCGGCGGCGCCTCCGCCACCACCTCGAACTCGCTCATGTCGTCGTCCACCACGAACTCGACCCGGGAGGTGGCCAGCAGGTACCAGCCGCCGGCCAGGATGCCGGCGGCGCCCAGGACGACCACCCAGCGGTGGCCCAGGCACCAGCGGAGGACGACCTCGTAGCCGCGCTCCAGCGCCCGGTAGAGGGGACCCTCCTTGGAGGCGTGGACGGCGCCGGCCTCGCCCCGTCCCGCGAAGATGCGCGCGCCCAGCATGGGCGTGAGGGTGAAGGCCACCAGCAGCGACACCAGGATGGCGAAGGTCGTCGTCAGGCCGAACGAGTTCCAGAACCTTCCGACCAGGCCCCCCATGAAGGCCACGGGCAGGAAGATCACCACCAGCGAGAGGGTGGTGGCCATGACGGCCAGGGCGATCTCGCGGGTGCCCGTGATGGCCGCCTCGAAGGGCGAGCGCCCCTCCTCCTCGATGTGCCGGTAGACGTTCTCCAGGACGATGATGGCGTCGTCGATGACGATGCCGGTGGACAGCGACAGCCCCAGCATCGTCAGGTTGTTGAGGGTGAAGCCGGCCACCCGCATGGCGGTGAACGTGGCCACGATGGAGCAGGGGATGGCCAGGGCCGCCACGAAGGCCGGCCTGAGCCTGCGGACCAGCGCGAAGGCGAGCATGGTGGCCACCGCCGCGGCGGCGGTGACCTGGAGCAGCAGGTCGGCGTCGCCGGTGGCGAAGGCGGCGCCCACGGCGCCCACCACCACGGCCACGCCCGCCGTCTCCCACCAGCGCAGGTTGCCGATGAAGACCGCGACGATCAGGCTCGCCAGGAGGCCCCCCAGGAGCAGGTGGTCCTGCACCTCGTGCATGGACCGCTTGATGAACCGGGAGAGGTCGCGCACCACGTCGAACCGGATGTCCTGCGGGAGACCCCGGCGGATCTCCTCCAGGCGGGCCTTGAGGCGGTCCACCACCTCCACGGTGTTGGTGCCCGACTGCTTGCGGATCACCAGCGAGACCGCGTTCCGCCCGTCCAGGCGCGAGAGCGTCCGCGCCTCCTCCTCGCCGTCCACCACGGTGGCGAGGTCCCGCACGCGCACCGGCCCGCCCTTGAGGTCGGCCACGATCAGGTCCTCGAACCCCGCGACGGCCTCGATCCGCCCCAGGGTGCGCACGCCCTCCTCGCGCGGGCCGCCGGTGAGGCGCCCGCCGGGAATCTCCACGTTCTGCCGGGCCAGCGCGTCCCGCACCTGCTGGATGCTGAGCCCGTAGGCGGCCAGGCGGTCGGGGTCCACGAAGACCTGGATCTCCCGCTTGCGGCCGCCCACCAGGGTGATGGCGCCCACGTCCTTGACCGTCTCCAGCTGGCGCTTGATCCGCTTGTCGGCGATCTCGGTGATCTCCCGCGCCGACCGGCGGCCGGAAACCACCACGGCGAGGACCGGCGCCGAGTCCGGGTCGGCCTTCTCGATGATGGGCATCTCCGTGCCCGCCGGCAGCCGGGAGAGCACCGCCGAGACCTTCTCCCTGACGTCGTTGGCCGCCTCCTGGACGTTGCGCTCCAGCACGAAGGTGGCGAAGACCTGCGACTGCCCCTCCGTGGAGGACGAGCGGAGCTCGTCGAGGCCGGCGATGGTGTTGACGGCCTCCTCGATCACCTTGGTGATCTGGCTCTCGATCTCCTCCGGCGCCGCTCCCGGCAGGCGGGTGGTGATGGTGATGGTGGGCAGGTCCACCTTGGGAAAGATGTCCACGCCGAGCTGGAAGAAGGAGGCGATGCCGAGCACCACCAGCGAGGTCAGCAGCATGGTGGTGAAGACGGGCCGCCGGACGAAGACCTCGAGGGGGCTCCGGCGCGGGACGGGCGGCGCCGTCATCGCGCCGAGGCGGTCACGGGCGCGCCGTCGAAGAGCGACGGCAGGTTGGACGTGGCCAGCGCCTCGCCGGCCCTGACGCCCTCGGCGATCTCGATCCAGGCGCCCTGGCGGCCGCCCACGCGCACCAGGCGCTCGCGCACGGTCCCGCCCGCCACCACGAACACCTTGCTGAGCCCGGCCGCGTACGTCACCGCGTCGGCGGGCACGAAGACCGTGGAGGCGTCCGTCCGGGTGAGGATGGTGCCGCGGGCGAAGAAGCCGGGCCGGAGGGCCCCGCTCTCGTTCGGCACGCGGGCCTCCAGCGCCAGCGTCCGCGTCTGCACGTCCACGGCCGGCGCCACCCGGAGCACCGTGCCCGCGAACTCGCGGCCGGGATAGGCCTCCACGGACAGCCGCACCGTCTGGCCGGGCCGGACTTCCGGGGCGTGGCGCTCCGGGACCGAGCCCACGTACTTCAGGGGGTGGGCGACCACCAGGGTGAAGAGGGGCGTGTTCTCCTTGACGAACTCGCCCGCCGACACGTGGCGGCGCGCCACGAGCCCCGCGATGGGCGACCGCACAGTGGTGTCGGCGAGGCGCTTCCTGGCGATCCCCAGCGCGGCCTCCGCCCGCTGCACCTCGGCCTCGGCGGCGCGCACCTGGTCGGGGTGCTGGGCCAGCGCCACCCGGGCCGCCGCCAGCTGGGCGGC
>JBBIOF010000115.1:0-7129 GCA_037443505.1 Candidatus Rokuibacteriota bacterium | reverse complement strand
GCCAGGAAGCACACGGCGGCGAGCGGCGCCGGGCCCGGGTCCGCGCGCCCGAGGTCGCCGGGCCAGGGCGTACCATACATCAGGACGCGCCCCTCGCGAAGACGCAGGACGATCCGCTCGTCGCTCAGCACCCTGGCCCCGTGGGCCTCCAGCAGCCGCGCGACGGTGGTCTTCCCGGCACCTGAGGGGCCGACGAAGGCGAGGCCGCGGCCGTCCAGGACCGCGCCCGAGGCGTGAACCACCACGCCCCCGCGGTGCGCCAGCACGCTCGTGAAGAAGACCACGTCCAGGGGGAACTCCAGGGGGAAGCGGGCCGCACCCGACCATCGCTCGTCCACCCGGACGAAGAGGTCTCCCCGGCTCCAGTCGGGGGACACGCGCGCCACGCGCTCCGGTGACGTGGAGCGCGTGGGCCCCTTCACCGCCAGGAGGAAGCCGCCGTCCGGCTCCGCCCGCACCGTCCAGGGGCGGGTCCCGGAGATCCGCCGACCCGGCGCGTAGCGCAGCCGGGGCAGGCGGAGCGCCGCGAGCGGCCCGAGGTGGACCCGGAGCGTCACCTCGCCCGCGCCCCGCCCCACGAACGGACGGAGCGTGTCGGCGACCGGCCACGGGCCGCGCTCGCCCAGGAGGGCGACCGAGAGCCCGCCGACGGCGACGGCCGGCGGCCCCGTCGGGACGCCCGTCAGGACGTCCCGTTCTTCTTGCAGTGTTTGGTCTTGCACCCGGCCGGAGCCGTGCCCTTGTACGTCGTCTGCGGCACGGCCGTCTTGCACGTGGCCAGCGCGATCTCGTCCTCGGCCAGGTCCACCCGGACGACGTCCGGCTTCACGTACGGCTTCCGTGCGGACGCGTCGTCACGCATGTCGCCGCTCCTTCATCGTGATGGTACCGATCAGCGCGGGGGCCCCGAACGCCTCGGCCCGCCGGTGGTTGATCTCGCACAGGTAATCGACCGGGTGCTCGAACTCCCCGTGCTCGAGGAGGGACCAGCCGGGGCAGCCGTCGCAGGCGCTGGCGATCGCGCAGGTGTCGCACCGCGAGGCGCGCTCCCTGCGCCGGCCGATCACCGTGGGGAAGTAGTCCTCCCAGCCCTCGCGGAAGGACCCGTGCCGGAGGTCGTACTCGTAGCCGGGGACCATCATGCACGTGCTCAGGCGACCGTAGGGGTCGATGTGGAAGCTGTTCACGCCGGCGCCGCACGTGAAGACGTGGGTGGTGCGGAGCGCTCCCGCGCCCCGGTAGAACTTCCGCAGCTCGTCCCCGGTCTCGGCGTCGATCAGCCGGTCCAGCTCCACGACCCGCTCCGGCGGCACCCGGTACCGCGCGGGCTCGTCGCCCGAGCGGCCCTCCACCTTCCGGTGGTTCAGGTTCGGGTCGTAGTAGAACTCCTCGAGGCCCAGCTCGGTGCGGACGAACCGGCGGATGGCCATGAACTCGTCGTAGTTGTCCCGCGTGACGACCGACTTGAGCTTGACCCTGACGCCGCGGTCGAGGAGCAGGCGGATGCCCCGGAGGCACCGTTCCAGCGCCGGGGCCCCCGTCACGGCCTCGTACGTCCCCGGGGTGATGCCGTAGAGGGAGATCTCCACGCGCCGCGGGGGCAGCTCGGCCAGCAGGTCGGCGGTGCGCTCGGTGACCGTGGTGCCGTTGCTGTACACCGTGAGCACCAGCCCGGCGCGCTTCATGTACCGGTAGATCTCGGGGAAGTCGGGGCGGATGAAGACCTCCCCTCCGGTCAGGAGCATCCAGAGGCACCCCGCCTCCACGACCTGGTCGGTGATGCGCTGGATCTCCGGCAGGGTCAGCTCCCGTGCGCGGGCGGATCGGTCGTCGGCCGGCAGGTTCACCCAGCAGTGACCGCACCGGAGGTTACAGCGGTAGGTCAGCTCCCAGCTCCCGGCCAGCGGGACGCGCGCGGCGGGGTTGCCCCGCTGGATCCGCTCGACGAGCGCCTGGTAGCCGATGCTCCGCAGCGTCACGCGGGGCCCACGCCGTCCAGCGCCTCGAGCTTCCCCAGGAACTCCAGGATGTCGGCCTCGGCCTGGGCCGGGGTGACGTCGAACTCGGCCACGATGGAGTCCCGCAGGTCAGCCACCGAGCGACGTCCGTCCAGCAGCTCCCAGACGCGGGCGCCCACCTCGTTCAGCGCGTAGATCGACTCCAGGTCGCCCACCTTCTCGCGGATCGGGAGCAGCAGGACCTCACCGGCGATGCGGCGGAACACGAAGTCGGGGTTGCGCGCCCAGACGCGGGCGAGCTCGGGGAAACTCCGGGCCTCGGCCGGCCTTCCGGTTGTCGGCTCCATCGGCCTGACCATATGCACGCCCCTACGGGAGGGTCAAGGGGATCCAGCCTCTGGCCATTCTGGCACGCGGGATTCCGCGGTCAGCCCGCTGCAGCGGGCTGCCGCGCGGGGCTTCAGGGCAGGGGCAGCGAGAACACCCGGCCGCCGGCCGTGGCGGCCCACACGAGGCCACCGGCCGCGTCCACGGCGATCGACGTCACGGCCTGGCTGCCGTCCCCCACCGTCACCTGGCCCACGTCGGTGCCGTCCGAGAGCCTGAGCTTGTGCACCCGGCCGTCGGCGGCGCCCACGTAGAGCACGCCCTGGCCGGCCACCACGGAGGGCACCGTGGCGCCGGGGACCGCGGTCTGCCACGTCACGGTGGGCGGCAGCCCGCCGCCGTCGAGCCGGGCGGCGCGCACCGTGCCGTCCTGCGTGGTGAGATAGAGGAATCCGCGCGCCTCGTAGTGTTCCAGCGCGTAGCCGACGAGGGGCGAGCCCAGCGCCAGCGGGCCGCTCCAGGCCAGCGAGAGCGTCCCCGTGTCGATGGCCAGCAGGTCGCCGGCCGTGGTCGACACGTAGACGTGGGCGGCGTCCCACGACCACCCCATGGTGGTCACGTCGCCCAGAGTGAAGGCGGCCTGGACGCTGCCGTCCACCGTGTCCAGGACCCACACGCTGGGCTGCGTCCCGCCGTTGGACCTCGTGGTCACCCACAGCCGGTTCTGCATCCCGTCCGCCCAGAGGTAGCCCGTCACCCGGTCGACCGCCACGCTGCCGTCGCCGTTGAACGTCCACCGCACGGCGCCCGTCAGCGCGTCGAGGGCGTAGACCCGGTTGTTCGTGGCGCTGGCGTTCGACGTGCCCACGAACACCACGTCGGTGGGGTGGGCCGCCTGGAACGCCGCGTCGCTGTCCGCCCGGAACTGGACCGCCGCCGCGCCGCCGATCGCGTCGCCCAGCGCCGCCGCCTGCCAGAGCGTCGCGCCGGTCGCCCCGTTCAGCGCGTAGACCGTGCCGCCGTCGGTGCCCACGATGTAGTGGAGGTCCGGCAGCACGTCGATGACGGTGGGCGTCGGGGGCGTGCGCACCGCCGCCGCGGTGACCAGCGGGGGCGACAGGCGCGTGCCGGCCGCGTCGCTGGCCGTGGCGAACCCCAGGGTCGTCCCCCAGTAGAGCCCGCCGGCGCCGTCCCAGACCAGGTCCGACGTCGCCACGCTGGTGGAGGCGAGCGACCAGCGCGGCTCGCCGGCGCCGCCCGCCGCCGGCGTCACGTCCACGCTCACGCCGGCCGAGTACAGCGTCCCCGCGTAGTACCCCACCGCCCGGTAGACGTACCGCGTGCCGTTCGCCAGCCCGGTCTCGGTCACGCTGCTGCCGCTCCCGGCCGCCGTCCGGGCGACGACCTGGGAGCCGTCCGCCAGGGTGTCGCCCGCGTTCACCGCGAGCCCGTCGGACGGCACCCCCGGGGTCGCGCCGGCGCGGCGCAGGATCAGGACGCCGTCGCGGTACCCGCCGCCCGCCGGCCATGCCCACGACGCCGTCACCGTCCCGCTGCCGGCGGTCACCGTGAGGTCGGCCACGTCGCCCACGGTGATCCCCGTGAAGGTGACGTCCTGTGCTCGCGTCACGGTGCCCAGCGAGGCGGTCACCGACGCGGTGGCGGTGGTCTTGCTGGCCGGCGCCTGGAGCGTCACCGTGGCCCGGCCGGTCCCGTCCGTCGCCGCGGAGGCGCCCGAGAGCGTGCCGGCCGTGGTGGAGAACCCGATGGTGCGGCCCGCCAGCGGGCTGCCGCCGCTGGTGAGCGTGATCGTCAGCGTCGAGGTGGCCACGCCGTCGGCCGGGACCGACGCCGGGGACGCCGCCAGCGACAGCGCCACGGCGGTGAAGGTGACGCTGGTGGAGGCCGAGGCGCTGGAGGCGAAGGTGACGGTGACGTCGGCGGTCACGTCGGTGGCGCTGGTCGACGACGTGAGGTCCACGAACGCCTCGCCGGCGGCGTCGGTCGTCGCGGTGGTGCTCGACGCCCCGCCGAACGTGCCGGCCGTCGTGGCGAAGGTGACCACCTGGCTCGCCTGCGCGGCGCCGCCGCGGGTGAGGGTCACCCTGATCCGGGAGGTCGAGGACCCGTCCGCCGCGATCGAGGCCGGCGACACGGACGTGACGGCCAGCACGTACCGCGTCACGGTCACCCGGTCGGTCAGGGTGGTGGTGGTGTTCCCCCGCTGGCGGATCGCCACCGAGAAGGTGTACGTGGTGTCCACCGCGGGCGTGCCGATGGTGGTGAACGTCACCGTGAAGGTGGCCGTGCCGCCGCCGGCCTGGATGTCCTGCGCGCTGCCCGGCGACGTGAACCGGTACTGGTTGCCGGCGGGCTGGCTGCGCGTCCAGCCGCTCGTGTCCGCGCCGCCCCAGGTCGCGTCCGACTGGAAGATGCTGGTGTTGGGGTTCGTCACCGTGACCTGGTCCACGGTCCCGCTCGTGAGGTTGTTGGTGACCGTGAACTGGATCTGGACGCCGGTGCTGCCCGCGGTCACGGACGCGGGTGCGACGGCAAGCCCGTACGTCACGATGGAGCCCGTGTTCGAGGTGGCGGACGGGGCGGTCACGCCCCCGTCCGCCGTCGCGTGGCCGGTGAACGAGTAGGTCTGGCCCGTGCTCCCGGTGATCGTGTAGACCCATTCGAAGGCCGTGGTCGCGTCCGCTGCCAGCGACGGGACCGAGGCCGGCGTCGGGCCGCCGGTGAGGGTCTTCGCGGCGCTGCCGCCCGCGGTGAGCGCCGCGGGCGTCACGTTCGACAGCGCGGCCGACCCGGTGTTCCGGACCGTCATCACCACCCGCACCGTCCCGCCGCTGATCGTGCTGGAGTCCACCGTGAGGGACTGGACCTGGAGCGAGGGCACCCGCACGAGCACGCTGGCGGTCAGGGTGGTGGTCCCGCCGCCGCTCCGCCGCACGGCCACCGAGAAGCCGTAGCTGGTATCGGCCCCGGGGGTGCCGATCAGGCTGAAGGTGACGGTGAAGGTCCGGGACCCGCCCGCCGGGATGTCCTGGCCCGCGTCGGGCGAGCTGAACCTGAACTGGTTCCCGTTCCGGAGCGACCGGTTCCAGCCCGACGTGTCGTTGCTGCCCCAGGCCGGGTCGGTGAACTGGAAGATGCTCGTGTTGGGGTCGGTGATGGTCACGCGGTCCACCGCCCCCGACGCGAGCCCGTTGTCCACGGTGAACTGCACCTGGACGTTCGTGCCGGCGGCCGTAACCGACGTGGGTGTGACCGAGACCGCGAGGGTGCCGATGCGCCCCGTGTTCGTGGTCGCCGGCGCCGTGGCGATGCCGCCGTCGGCCGACGCCGAGCCGGTGAAGGCGTAGGTCTGTCCGCTGGCCCCGGTGATCGTGTAGGTCCAGGTGAAGGTCGCGGAGCCGCCCGGCGCCAGCGACGCCACCGACGCGGGCGTGGGACCCGAGGCCAGCGCCTTCGTGGCCGTCCCCGAGGTGGTCAGCGCCGAGGGCGCGAGGTTCGTGACCGCCACCGGCCCGTTGTTGGTGACGGTCATGGAGACGGTGACCGTGTCCCCCGTCACCACGCTGCCGTCCACGACCATGCCGGTGACCTGGAGGTCGGGGGGCGTGTACGTGACGACCAGCCGGGGCCGGTTCGCCGGCGTGCCGTTCTCGCGGCTGGCGAAGGTGGCCGCGTACGCGGTGGTCGAGCCCTCGGCACCGTCCTTGATGAGGACGCCGTAGTTCACGGCCGAGCCCGTGTACCAGGCCTGGACCATGGCCGTAACGTCCCAGCTCACCCAGACGTTGCTCACCGTCCCCGTCGTCGACGACGCGGCCGGCGTCGGGTCGTAGTCCCCGCCGGGCGTCGTCCAGGTGCTGTTGTTGTCGCGATCGTCCCACGTGACCTGCGACTCGACCCAGGAGCGGGTGACCCGGTGGACGTCGTAGGTACGCGTGGCCGAGGGCGCGGCGGTCATGAAGAGCTCGAGGGTGGCGGACGTGATCGAGCTGCCCGTGGGGATGGCCGACAGGCTGAACTGCACGATGGCGCGCCGGTCCCGGCCCCCGCTCCGGCTCTGCACGCTCATCGTCGAACTGGAGCCGAAGCGGTTGCCCGGCCGGTCCTCGTCCAGGTAGGCGTCGGCGGAGGAGGGCTGGAGGGTCACGGTGCTGGCGCGCGCCGGCGCGGCGGACAGGACGGCGGCCACGACGACACCGGCGGCCGCGAGCGCCGCGTGTCGCAGTGAAGCGCCTGCCGTCGGACGGGTCCAGGAAGTCACGAAGCCCTCGCTCCCCTGGAGTGACGATCGGCGCGGGAAGGCCCGGCGGGCCACTCCCGGAAATCGGCCGCTCCGCCTCCAAACCCGCCGGGGCCGGCAGCTCCCGCCGCGTGTGGCGACGACCGGATGGCGGGCGCCGCCGGGGACGGATCCAGCCGAGTTTTCGCCATGTTGGGCGCGAGCGGAGGACGGGATCGAAGGCTCCGACGTCGCGCCCCGGCGCGGTCCGCCGACGCGGGTGGGGCGGGGGCGCTATCATGGCGGCGTGACCGCTCCGCCCTGGCCCGTGTCCCGCGCCCGCCACGCGATGATCGCCACCCCCCACCGCCTGGCGTCGGAGGCCGGGCTCACCATCTTCCGCGCCGGCGGCAACGCCGTGGACGCCGCCATCGCCGCCGCGGCGACCATCGCGGTCGTCTACCCGCACATGAGCGGAGTCGGCGGGGACAGCTTCTGGCTGATCCACGACGGCGGCCGCCACCGGCTCCTGGCCCTCAACGCCGCCGGCCGGTCGGCGGCGGCCGTGGACGCCGACGCCTACCGGGCGCGGTACGGCTCCGCG
>JBBIOF010000114.1:0-7132 GCA_037443505.1 Candidatus Rokuibacteriota bacterium | reverse complement strand
CCGACCGGCAGCGCCGCCGGCACGCGGGCCCGGGAGCCGGCGAGCCCGGCGGCACGGTGGGTGCCGTGGCCCTGGACCGTCACGGCACCGTGGCTGCGGCCACCTCGACGGGGGGCACGGCCGGCAAGCTCCCGGGGCGCGTCGGCGACTCCGCGCTGATCGGCTGCGGGACCTACGCCGACAGCACCCTGGGCGGCGTGTCCTGCACCGGCCAGGGCGAGGCGATCATCCGCGTCGTGCTCGCCCGCCGGGTGCTCGACACCCTCAAGGAGGCCGGTGACCCCGCGGCCGCCGCCCGCCTCGCGGTGGACATCCTGGTGGAAGAGGGCCGCGGCCAGGGCGGCCTGATCCTCCTCGACTGGCGGGGCCGCCCGGGCTGGGCCCACTCGACCCCGCTCATGCCGGTGGCCTGGATGTCGCCATCCGTGGGCGAGCCCGAGGTGCCGTTCTGAGCGCCGCCCTCGACCTGGCCGCCGTGGAGGCGGCGCGCGCCCGCCTGCGCGGCGCCATCTACGAGACCCCCTGCGCCTACTCGCAGACGCTATCGGAGCTGACCGGCACGCGGTGCCACGTCAAGCTCGAGAACCTCCAGATGACCGGCTCCTTCAAGGAGCGCGGCGCGGCCAACCTCCTGACCCAGCTCGGACCCCAGGAGCGGGCCCGGGGCGTCGTGGCGGCGAGCGCCGGCAACCACGGCCTGGCCGTGGCCTTCCACGCGGCCCGGCTGGGCATCCCGGCCGTGATCGTGATGCCCGAGTGGGCGCCCCTGATCAAGGTCGCCTCGGCGCGCCGCCACGGCGCCGAGGTGCTGCTGCACGGCGCCGACTTCGACGAGGCCTGCGCCCGGGCCCGGCGGGTGGAGGCCGAGCGCGGCCTGGTGTTCGTCCATCCCTTCGACGACGACCGGGTCATCGCCGGGCAGGGCACCATCGGCCTCGAGCTCCTGGAACAGCAGCCCGACCTTGACGCCGTGGTGGTGAGCGTGGGCGGCGGCGGGCTGGCCGCCGGCGTGGGGCTCGCCGTGAAGGCCCGGCGCCCGGCGGTGCGGGTGATCGGGGTGCAGGCCGAGGCCCTGCCCGCCATGAAGCGCGCGCTGGAGGCGGGCCGGCCGGTGACGCTGCCGGCGGCGCCCACGATCGCCGACGGCATCGCGGTCCGGCAGGTGGGAGTCCGCACGCTGGAGCTGGTGAGCCGCCACGTGGACGAGATCGTCACCGTCGGCGAGGAGGAGCTCGCCAACGCCATCCTCCTGCTCCTCGAGATCGAGAAGACCGTGGTGGAGGGGGCGGGCGCCGCGCCCCTGGCCGCACTGGTGAACCGCCCGCTGGGCCTCCGGGGGAAGCGGGTGGCGCTGGTCTTCTCGGGCGGCAACATCGACGTGACCATGCTCTCGCGCATCATCGAGCGCGGCCTCGTCAAGGACGGCCGCCTGGTCCGGCTGGGAGTCCTCCTGCGCGACCGGCCGGGCGAGCTCTCCCGGCTCACGGCCATCATCGCAGGGGAGCGCGCCAACATCCTCCACATCGAGCACGACCGCGCGTTCTCGGCGGCGCCCATCGGCGACACGGAGGTCGAGCTGACCCTGGAGACGTCGGGGCGGGACCAGATCGACCGGCTGCTGGCCCGGCTGGACTCGGCGGGCTACCGGGCGCAGGAGCGCCGCCGTTAGGTGCCGGTCAGGCCAGGACCCGGTCGGGCAGGACGCTCGCGATGGCCGCCCTGGTGCGCGCGGCCAGCGCCTGCACGGCCTCGCGGGGCTCGGCGTCCGGCTCCGGGTGGACCAGGGGGTGGTAGGTGATCGTGATGCGCCCGGGGCGGGGCAGAGCCCGTCCCGGCGGCCACGACTCGTGCCCGCCGGCGATGCTCACGGGCAGGATGGGGACCCCCAGGGTGGCGGCGAGCCTGAAGGCGCCCGGCTTGAACGGACCGAGGCGCCCGTCCAGGCTCCGCCCTCCCTCCGGAAAGATCATGACGGCGTGCCCCGCCTGGAGGAAACGGACGGCGGCGAGCGGCGCCCGGCGGTCCGTGGAATCCACCCGGACCGGGAACGCCCTGAGGCGCCGGATCAGCCAGCCCAGGCCGGGGACCTCGAACAGCCGGCTCCAGGCCATGTAGTAGACGGGGCGACGGACCGGGATGGTCACCAGCGTGGGGTCGGCATAGGTCTGGTGGTTGGGGAGGATCAGGACGGGGCCCGTCCCCGGGATGTTGGCGGTGCCCCTCAGCTCCAGGCCGAAGTAGGCGCGCGCCAACCCGTGGACGGCGGGCCGGAACAGGTCGAGCACCGGGGTGCGCACGCCCCCAAGCGTACACAAAAAAAGCGGGGCCGGGCCCGGGCCCGACCCCGCTGCCGGGCTCTCCGAAAGCCTACTCGTCCTCGTCGGCGGTCGCCGCCTCGAGTTCCTCGTCCTCCACCAGTGCCTCCCGGCGCCGCCCGAGGCGCTCCAGGCGGTCCTGGCACCGGACGCAGGTCTGGACTTCCGGGAGGGCGCGGAGTCGCGCGGGCGCGATGGCCTCGCCGCACTCGATGCACGTGCCGTAGTCCCCTTCCTCGAGCCGGCTCAGGGCCGTCTTCAGGCGGTGAACCCGCTCGACGAGCAGCTCGCGGGTCGCGAAGCCGATCTCCCGCCGGACGCTCTCCTGGATCTCGTCGAACTCGTCGCCGTCCGCGGAGGTCAGGGGTCCGGGGGCCTCCTCCAGCGCCACCGCGCCGTCCATCCGGCGCAGCCGGCTGATTGCCTCCCTCAGGTCCTGCTCCAACCGCTGCTTGATCCCTTTCATGGTCTTCCTCCCCGAACGTCTGGGCGGCCATGCCATGCAACTGGCATGCCGGACCTTTAGACGCTCGGGGGACGAAAAGGATTCACTGGCTTTTCACGGCCTTGCTCTCGCCGTGGCCCCGGGTGTCGCCCAGGGAGCGGGCAGAATGCCCGGCGTACTGGCACTCCTGCCGTAACGCGTCAGGGGAGTTCCTCCCCGCCCTGGGGCGGTGGCACCCCGCTAGGTAGCCAGCGGGAGGGTCATCCTGAAGACGCTTCCCAGGTCGGCCCGGCTCCTGGCGGTCAGCCGGCCGCCGTGGTGCTCGACGATCTCCCGGCTGATGGGCAGGCCCAGCCCGGCCCCCTCGGGCTTGCCGGTCAGGGTGTCCCCCACCTGCCTGAACCGCTCGAAGATCGCCTCGATCTGGTCCGGGGGGATCCCCACCCCGGTGTCCTCCACCTCCACGACGGCCTCGCCGTTCTCGGCGAAGGTCCGGACGGCCACCCGGCCCCCGGACGGGGTGAACTTGGCGGCGTTGGACAGCAGGTTGGTGAGCACCTGGATCAGCTTGTCGCGGTCGGCCAGGACCGGGACCCGCGCCTCCCGGGCGTCGAAGGAGAGCGCGATGCCCTTGCCGTCGAACAGCGCCCGGTTGGTCTCCAGGGCGGTGGCCACGACCCCGCGGAGGTCCAGCGGCTCGAGCCGCCACTCCATCTTGCCCGCCTCGATGCGCGACAGGTCCAGCAGCTGGCCGATCAGGCGGGACAGACGCTGGCTCTCCTCGCTGATGATGGCCAGGAACTGCCGCTGCCGGTCGCGCGGGATGTCCGGCGCTCCCAGCAGGCTCTCCGACAGGGACCGGATGGAGGTGAGCGGGGTCCGCAGCTCGTGGGACACGGTGGAGACGAAGTCGGTCTTGAGCCGGTCCAGCTCCTTGAGCCGCCGGTTGGCTTCCTCCAGCTCCGCGGTGCGCTGCCGTACCTTGCGCTCCAGCTCCCGCGACAGGTCGCCCAGCTCGCGGTAGAGCTGGGCGTTGCGGATGCCCAGCCCGAGCTGGACCGCCAGCGTCCGGAAGAACTGGAGGAACTCGGGGGAGAAGTAGACCCGGCCCGTGGAGGAGTAGGCGGAGAGGACCCCCACCGGCCGCTCCTCCACGGCGATGGGGGCGTGGACGAAGGACCGCGGCGCCGGGGCGCCGGCCGCGGGGAACACGACCGGCTTGCGGATCAGCGTGGCGTCCTCGACGACGATGACCCGGTTGTCCAGGAGGCACTCCCCGAAGTAGGTGTCCGGCGAGACCGGGTCGCCGCCCGACAGGTCGGCTCCCTCCGGCAGGCCCACCTGGCTCATGATCCGGAGCCGGCCGCCGGGATCGTGCAGGCGCACGGTGAGCACGTCGAACTCGAACTCGCGGTGGAGGAGCTGGATGACGCCGTCCATCATCTCCCGGGGATCGAGCGTGGAGGCGATGCGGCGCGTGGCCTCGTTGAGGAGGGACAGCTCCCGGACCCGGCGCTGCAGGTCCTCCCGGCTCTGCTCCAGCGACCTCGACACGGTGCCGAAGAGGTCGAAGATCGCCTCGAAGCGGCCCTCCCCCTGCCCCAGCGTCTCCATGATGGCCTGGGCCGAGGCGGTGCCCACGGCGCCCGAGAGCGTCCGCTCGGCGAACTGCAGGAGGTCGCGGTGGTCGCTCTCGCCGAGGGGCCCGCCGGCCGTGATCCGCCGGGCCTCCGTGAAGTCCTGGAACGCGGCCCGGGCCTTCTCCCGCCCCACGAACTTCGCCACCAGCGCCTCGACGTCCTCGGCCGCCAGGGCCTCGCGCCGCACCGGCGCGGGCCGCCGCGCCGGCTCGGGCGCGAAGACGCCCACGAACCGCTCGGCCTGCGCGGCCTCCAGCGCCGAGGGGCGCGTGTAGAGCGAGACGAGGGTGAAGGCGGCCACGTTGAAGGCCAGGGACCAGAACACCGTGTGGGTCCAGAAGCCCATCTCGGGCACCCCGAAGAGCTGCTCCGGCCTGAGCCAGCCGAGGCCCGCGGGCCCGGCCGCCAGGAGGCTCCCGGGCAGCCAGCCCGACCTGACGAAGGCGGGCACCAGGAGGGTCCAGGCCCACACGAGGAAGCCGGCGGCGAGGCCCGCCAGGGCGCCGGCCCGGGTGGCGCGCCGCCAGTAGAGCGCGCCGAAGAACGCCGGAGCGAACTGCGCCACGGCGGCGAAGGAGATGAGCCCGATGTTCACCAGGGTGTAGGACTCCCCGATGAAGTGGTAGTAGGCGTAGCCCAGGAAGATGGTGACGGCGATGGCCAGGCGCTTGCTGTTGATCAGGAGCCCCGAGACGTCCCGCGTCATCCCGCGCCGGACGAACCACGGCACCACCAGGTTGTTGAGGATCATGGTGGACAGCGCGATGGACTCCACGATGACCATGCCCGTGGCGGCGGAGATCCCGCCGATGAAGGCGAAGAGCGCCAGCCCCTGGGCGTGGGCGGCCATGGGCAGCGTGAGCACGAAGTAGTCCGCGGCCACGGGGCCCGCGCCGGGGAAGACGAGGAGCCCGGCCAGCGCGATGGGCAGCACGAAGAGGTTGATGAGCAGCAGGTACACCGGGAACATCCAGCTCGCGGTCTTGATGTGCGACTCGCGGGTGTTGGCGACGACGGCCATGTGGAACTGCCGGGGCAGGAAGAGGATGGCCATCATCGACAGCCACGTCAGGGCCGCCCAGTCGCCGTAGGAGAAGGCCGGGTCGCCCCCCAGCATCCGCGCGTATTCCGGGCGCTGCGCCACGCGGCCGAAGATGTCGGCCAGGCCGCCGAAGAGCCCCCAGGTGACGAAGCCGCCCACGGCCAGGAACGCCAGCAGCTTGACCAGGGACTCGAAGGCGATGGTGGCCACCAGGCCCTCGTGGCGGCGGGAGGAGTCGAGGTCGCGGGCGCCGAACATGATGCCGAAGACGGTGAGGACCACCGCGGCGGCGAAGGCCGTGTCGGCGTAGAACGGCCGCAGGGCCGAGGAGCCGAGGTCCACGGTCACGGCGGGATACCGGACGAGGACCTCGAACGTCTGGGAGATCGCCTTGAGCTGGAGCGCGATGTAGGGCGTGATCCCCACCACGGTGATCACGGCCACCACCGCGCCCAGCAGCGTGGACTGCCCGTAGCGGGAGCCCAGGAAGTCGGCGATGGAGGTGATGCGGTCGGCGCGGGCGATGCGGACGGTCTTGCGCAGGACGAACCACCAGGCGAGCGCCATCAGGGTGGGGCCCAGGTAGATGGGCAGGAAGCCCACGCCCGAGGCCACGGCCCGGCCCACGCTGCCGTAGAACGTCCAGGACGTGCAGTAGACGGCCAGCGACAGCGAGTAGACCACCGGGCTCGCCGTGGGGTGCCGGCCCTCGCGGGCCCACCGGTCCACGACGTAGGCGATGGCGAACAGGCCCAGCACGTAGACCAGGGCGACGGTGGCGACGCCCCACGGCGTGAGCACGCCCGCTACTCCTCGTCCGGCCAGCGCGAGCGCGCCAGCACGAACACGGCCGCGATGCCCGCGAGCCAGACGCCGAACAGGTAGATGTAGAGCAGGGGCACCCCGGCCACCGTCACGGGCCGGTTGAAGATGGCGAGCACGGGGAAGTTCAGGAGGAGGACCCCCAGCCCGAGCAGGAGGGCCAGCTTCTCCCCGACGCGCTTCACCCCAGCCGGCTCCCGGCCCGGCTCGCCCGCCCGGCGGCGTCCAGCGCGTCCCCCAGGGTCCGGATGCCGCGCTTGCGGAGGAGCGGCACCAGGCGCGCGAACACCTCGGCGGTGGCCAGCGCGTCGCCCAGCGCCGAGTGGCGGGCGCGCACCTCCACGCCCAGGCGCCGGGCCACGGCGTCCAGGTCGTGGTCGTCGAGGGGCCCGTGAACGATCTCGGAGAGCGCCAGCGTGTCCAGCACCGCGTGGTCGCTGGTCAGGGGTGGCAGGCCGAGCCGCGCCGCCGTTGCGGCCAGGAACCGGAGGTCGAACCACACCTGGTGGCCGACCAGCACGGCGCCGTCCGCGAAGCGGAGGAACGCCGGCAGGACCACGTCCGCGGGCGGCGCGTCCGCGACCATCTCGTCCGTGATGCCGTGGAACCGCACGCTCGCCGGCGGGATGGGCCGTCCCGGGTTCACCAGCGCGTCGAACACCTCGCCGGGCCTCACCCGCCCCTGCCGCACGCGCACGGCGGCCAGGGAGACCACGCGGTCGCCGCCGTCCGGGTCGAGCCCGGTGGTCTCGGTGTCGAAGACCGCACAGGTCAGCTCGTCCAGCGCCAGGTCGCGGTCGGCGGGCCGCACGTGGCGCTCCATGGCGTCGAAGAGGGAGAAGTCGTAGAAGTCAGGCCGGGCCGCCGC
>JBBIOF010000113.1:0-7181 GCA_037443505.1 Candidatus Rokuibacteriota bacterium | reverse complement strand
GGCGGCTCCGGCGCCGTCGCGCCCGGCGGGCTGGCCGGCAGCTCCAGGGTGAACACGGTCCGGCCGGGCTCGCTCTCCACGCCGAGCCGCCCGCCGTGCTCGCCCACGATCCCGTAGGACACGGACAGGCCGAGCCCCGTCCCCACGCCCACCTCCTTGGTGGTGAAGAACGGCTCGAACACGCGCGGCAGCACCTCCGGCGGGATGCCGGGACCGTCGTCGATGACCTGCGCCCGGACGCCGCGGCCGTCGTCGGCCGGCGCGGTGCGGAAGACGATGCGGCCGGGGCGTCCGCTGCCGGCGATGGCCTGCTCGGCGTTCAGCAGCAGGTTCAGGAACACCTGCTGGAGCTGCTGGGCGTCGCCGCTCACGGGCGGCAGCGCCGGGTGAAAGTCGCGCTCGACGGCGATCCCGGAGAGCACGAGCTGGTTGGCCCGCAGCGCCAGGGCCTGCTCGATGACCTGGTTCAGGTCCACCGGGGCGCGCTCGGGCGGGCGCTGCCGCGCGAAGTAGAGCAGGTTGCGCACGATCTTCGCCATGCGGTCGCCCTGGCTCACGATGAGCTCCAGCGGGCGCCTGAGAGGGGCCGGCACCTCGCGGTGGAGCAGGAGCTGGCCGTACCCGATGATGACGCTCAGGGGATTGTTGAGCTCGTGCGCCACGCCGGAGACGAGCTGTCCCACGGCCGACATCTTGGCGGCCTGCACCAGCTGGGCCTGGGTGTCCCGCAGCCGCGCGAGGCTGTCCTGGGCGGCGGCGTACAGCCGCGCGTTCTCCAGGGCCAGCGCGGCCTGGTCGGCAAAGGCCTGGAGCACGCCCAGCTCCTCCCGCGAGAAGACGCGCCCCTGCTCCGCGGTCATGCCCAGGGCGCCCACGATGCGCTCCTGCACCATGAGGGGGATGCCGACGACCGCCCGGTAGCCCGAGGCCAGGATGCGCTGCCGCAGCGTCTCGCCCAGGTTGATGTCGGGGTCGCTCAGCACGTCGCGGGTCACCGCCGCGCGGCGCTCGGCCACGGCCCGGCCCACCACGCCCTCGCCCGGCTGCAGCACCTCGCCCGGGGTCACGGAGACCTCCGGCCCCGACGCGCCGATCACGTGCAGGCTCCCGTCGGCCGGCTCGTAGCGGTAGACGGCGGAGGACCGGCCGCCCAGCAGCTCCACGACGCCGCGGGCCACCACCCCGGCGATGCGCTCGAGGTCCAGGCTGGCGGTGATCTCGCGGCCCACGCGCGCCAGGGCCTCCGCCACCTCGCGGCGGCGCTGCGCGTCGCGGTACAGGCGGGCGTTCTGGATGGCGACGCTCGCCTGAGCGATGAACATGTCGATCAGGGCGCGCTTCTCGGGGCTGAAGCGGATGGGCTCCGAGTGACTCAGCACCAGCACCGCCAGCAGCTCGTCGGCCGCCATGACCGGGTACCCGGCGAAGGCGCTGATGGCCCACCGCCGCCACCAGCCGCGGTTGCCGATGCGATCGTCGGTGAAGACGTCGTCCACCAGCAGGGGCTGGCGGTGCCGGGCCACCCAGCCCACCCCGCCGAAGGCGTAGTCGATCACCGGCTGCGGGAAGTCCTCCGCGATGCCCGGCACCGACCCGCCCTTGACGGTGAGCGTCCGGCGCTCCTCGTCGGCCACCCAGAAGGAGGCGTAGCGCACGCCCGCCAGGTACGCCGCCGACTCCGCGATGCGCCGGAGGAGGTCGTCGAGGTCCAGCGAGCTGGAGATCCGCTGGTTGATGGCGGCCAGGGCCCCCACCCGCTCGGCCTGCGCGCGCTCCGCCTGGTAGAGCGTGGCGTTCCGGAGGGCCACGCCCGCGTGGGCCGCGAGGAGCTGCAGCGCCTCCTGCTCCTCCTCGTCCGGCACGCCCTCGGGGAACACGTACCCGAGGACCCCCACGAGCGACTCGCCGGCGAAGATGGGCACGCCGTAGAAGCTGGCGCCGGGCCGTTCGCGCCACCAGTCGGGCGCCAGCGCCCTGGGGTGCCGGGCTGGCTCGGTCACCAGGACCGGCGCCCGCTGCTCCACGACGAGTCCCGGCAGGCCCTCGGTCACCGCGAACTCCTGGGGCAGGCGTTCCCACTCGGGCCCGGACCGGCCGGCATAGCGGAGGACCCGGCGCTCGGCGTCCAGGACGTGCACGGCGGCCATGGCGCCGGCGGTGAGGGCGGCCGCGGCCTCGGCGATCCGCCGCATCACGTCCCCGGCGTCCAGCGAGGCGGTGATCGACTGGCTGACCGCGGCCAGCTCCCGCAGCCGGGCCGCCCGGCGCACGGCCTCCGTGTAGCGGCGGGCGTTCTCGATGGCCAGGGCCGCGCGGGCCGCCAGCGAGGTGACCAGCGCCTGGTCCTCCTCGCCGGACAGCTCTCCCCTGGTCGCCCGCACGGTGAGCACGCCCAGCAGCCGCTCACCCGAGAGGATGGGCACCGCCAGCATCGCCGCGAGCCCTGCCCGGCCCCCGTGGGCCGCGGGGGCTTCCGCGCTCGCGTCGGGGACAAAGACCGGGGCCCGGCGCTCGGCGGCGAGCCCCGTGATCCCCTCGCTCATGGGCAGCGTGAGCGGCATCGCCTGCCGCGGGAGGTCCGGGCTCACGCTGGCCGCCCGGAGGCGCAGCACGCGCCCTCCCGGGTCCACCGTCCAGAGGTGCACCGCCGGCGCGCCCACCAGGCGCGCGGTGGCGCCGGCGATGGCCTGCAGGACCTGGTCGATGTCGAGCGAGGCGGTGATGAGCTGCTCCACCTCGGCCAGCTCGCGCAGGCGGTCGGCCCGGCGCGTGGCGTCGGCGTACAGGCGCGCGTTGTCGATGGCGATGGCCGCCTGCTCCGCCAGCAGGCTGAGCGTCATCACCTCCTCCTCGGGCAGGGACCGCTCCGTCCAGTAGTGGACCACCAGCGCCCCGTGCACCCGCCCCTTGGAGGCCAGCGGCGCCGCCGCCACGGCCCGGAAGCCCTCGCGCTCGATCTCCGCGCGGCGGTCCGGCGTCAGCCAGAGCCGGGGGTCGGTGAGGATGTTGGCCGTGGTCACGGGGCGTCCCTGCAGGACGGCCACGCTGATCGGGCCCCCGCCCACGGGAATCGTGCCGGCGGCGACGTACTCGGCGCTGAGCCGCCCCGCGGCGCGCATCACGCGGAAGGCCGGCGCCTTGCCGTCCCACGAGACCACCAGCGCGGCGTCGGCCTCCATGAGCTCCCTGGCCCGGCCCACGATGGTGTCGAGCACCTCGTCGAGGTCGAGGGACGACGCCAGCGACCGCCCGATGGCCTCCATGGCCCGCACGAAGAGCGCGCGCCGCCGCCGCTCGGTCGTGTCGGCGAGGAACGCGGCGACCCCCAGGACGCGGCCGCCCGCCTCGCGCAGCGGGACGCAGCGCGCCTCGATCCACGTGCTGGACGCGGGTCCTGCAATCTCCGCGGCGAACCGGACCTCGCCCGCGAGGGCCCGCTGCAGGTGCTGGGACAGTCCGACTGCCTCCAGCACCGGCGAGAGCCGGTGGACGCCGCGGCCGACGGCCTGGGCGCGGGGCAGGCCGGTGAGGCGCTCCATGGCGCCGTTCCAGTGCAGCACGGTCAGCCGGGAGTCGGTGACGACGAGCGCCTCGGGAAGGGTCTCGACCAGGACCTCGTCCAAGCCGGTGGCCGGCTCCCCGGGCGACCCGGGTGCGGGCGGCGGCCGGCGGCGCGCGCTCCTGCGCCGGACAAGCGCTGCCCAGGCCGCCCCGAGAGCGCGACGCATTGTTCAAATATACAACCGGGGCGCCGCGAACGGCCGCCGATCGAGCGGGTGGCACCCTTCTTGCGTGCGCCGAAGGTGCCGGAGGTGCTGGGGCATGCCGCCCGAGCGTGGTCCGTGTCTGGGGGGGCTCCGTGTCCTGCTGATCGAGGACGTGGACGACATCCGGGATGTGCTCGCCATCCTCCTGCGCGTGGAGGGCGCCGAGGTGACCGCCACGGGCAGCGGCCGGGAGGCCGCCGAGCTGGCGGCGTCCACCCGCTTCGACGCGGTGCTGAGCGACCTCGGCCTGCCGGACATCCCGGGCGACGCGCTCATCCGGCAGATCCGCGCCACCGCCTCCCAGCGCGCCCGCGTGGTGGCCATCACCGGGTACGGCGAGCCCTACGTGTCACGCGCGCTCCAGGCCGGTGCCGACGTGGTCTTCACGAAGCCGGTGGAGTGGACGCGCATCCTCGACTACCTGCGCCCGCCCGACCTCGCCGCCTCCGCGTAGCGCCCGCCGCCGGGGCCCCGCGCGGCCGTGTGCCATAATGTGCGGCGATCGACCTCGCGACAAGGAGCTCGGATGCGGCTCGTGCTCGATCCCTCGACCATCGTGCTGTGCCTGCTCGCGGCGGTCCTCGCCGTGATCGCCTACCTCAAGGACCCCGGCCTGCCCTGGATCGGCGCCCGGAACGGGCTCTCCATGCTGGGCTTCATCCTGCCGCGCCTGGTGCCGGCCCTCGTACTGGCGGGGCTGCTCCAGGTGGTGGTGCCGCAGGAGGTGGTGTCGCGCTACTTCGGTCGCGAGGGCGGGTTCCGGAGCATCCTCTTCGCCTCGGCGGCCGGCGTCCTCACGCCCGGCGGGCCCATGGTGAGCGTGCCGTTCATGGTGGCGCTGGCCAACTCGGGCGCCGCGCTGGGCCCGCTGGTGGCGTACATGACCTCCTGGTCCCTCTTCGGCATGCAGCGGATCATCGCCTGGGAGGCGCCGCTCATGGGCTGGCACTTCGTCCTGGCGCGGGTGATCCCGAGCCTGGCCTTCCCCGTCGTCGCCGGCTGGCTGGTGGCCGTCTTCTACTCGGAGTGACGGCGCCGCGCGGCATGGCCTGGCGCGACCTCCGGGAGTTCGCCGACCACCTCGAGCGGCGCGGCCGCCTGCGCCGGGTGTCGGTCCCGGTGTCCCGCGACCTCGAGATCACCGAGATCACCGACCGCGTCTCGAAGGGCCCCGCCGAGGGCAACGTGGCCCTGCTCTTCGAGCGCGTGGAGGGCTCGGACGTGCCCGTGCTCGTCAACGCCTTCGGCTCCGCCGAGCGGATGGCGTGGGCGCTGGGGGTCGAGCGACTGGACGACCTGGGCCAGCGCGTGGCCCGCCTGCTGGACGTGCGCATGCCGGGCACGTTCGCCGAGCGCCTGCGGAAGCTGGGCACGCTCGTCGACGTGGCCCGGGCGGCGCCCCGCCGGGTGACGCAGGCGCCCTGCCAGGAGGTGGTGGAGACGGCCGCCCCCTCCGTGGCCGGCCTGCCGGTCCTCCGGTGCTGGCCCGGCGACGCCGGACGCTTCATCACGCTGCCCTGCGTCTTCACCCGCGACCCGGAGACCGGCGCGCGCAACGTGGGCATGTACCGTCTCCAGGTCTTCGACGACCGGACGCTCGGCATGCACTGGCAGACGCACAAGGGCTCGGCCGAGCACCACCGCCGCGCCGAGGCCCTGGGGGCGGGGCAGCGGATGGAGGTGGCGGTGGTGCTGGGCGGGGACCCCGCCATGATCTACGCCGCCTCGGCGCCGCTGCCCCCGGGCGTGGACGAGGTCGTCTTCGCCGGGTGGCTCCGCGGCGAGAGCGTGGAGCTGGTGCGGTGCCGGACGATCGACCTGGAGGTGCCGGCCCACGCCGAGGTCGTGCTGGAGGGCTGGGTGGACCCGCGCGAGCGCCGGCTGGAGGGCCCGTTCGGCGACCACACCGGCTACTACTCCCTGGCGCGCGAGTACCCGGTGTTCCACCTCACCGCGGTCACGCGCCGCGCGCGCCCCCTCTATCCCACTACCATCGTCGGCCGCCCGCCCCAGGAGGACTACTGGCTGGGCAAGGCCACCGAGCGGCTCTTCCTGCCCATCATCCGGACGATGCTGCCCGAAGTGGTGGACATCAACATGCCGGCCGAGGGCGTCTTCCACAACCTGGTCGTCGTCTCCATCCGCAAGCGGTACCCGGGCCAGGCCCGCAAGGTGATGCTGGCGCTCTGGGGGATGGGGCTCATGGCGCTCGCCAAGACCATCGTGGTGGTGAGCGAGCACGTGAACGTGCACGACCTGTCCGAGGTGGCCTGGCGGGCCACCGGCAACATCGACCCCCGGCGCGACCTGCTCATCCTCGAGGGCCCCATGGACGACCTCGACCACGCCGCGCTCCGCCACCGCTTCGGCGGCAAGCTGGGCATCGACGCCACCGAGAAGGGCCCCCTCGACGACCTCGGCCAGCCCTGGCCCGAGGAGATCGTCATGACCCCGGAGGTGCGTGACCTGGTGGACCGCCGCTGGAAGGAGTACGGGCTGTGAGCGTGGCCGCGAGGCTGGGCCACGTCCTGGAGGCCATCAAGTTCGAGCACACCATCTTCGCCCTGCCCTTCGCCTACATCGCGGCGGCGCTGGCGGCCGGAGGCTGGCCGGGCTGGTGGACGGTGGCCTGGGTGACCCTCGCCATGGTGGGCGCACGCACCTGCGCCATGGCCGCCAACCGCGTGATCGACCGCGCCGTGGACGCGCGCAACCCGCGCACGGCCGGGCGCCACCTGCCCCGCGGGCTGCTCCGGGCGTCCGAGCTGGTGGCGCTGGCCGCGGCCGGCGCCCTGCTCATGATGGCCTCGGCCGCCATGCTGAACCCGCTCTGCCTGGCGCTGGCTCCGCCGGCCCTGCTCTTCCTGGTGGGGTACTCCTACACGAAGTACTTCACCTGGACGTCGCACTGGATCCTCGGGTTCACCGACGGCCTCGCGGTGGGCGGCGGCTGGATCGCGGTGACCGGGCGCCTGGAGGCGCCCGCGCTGGTGCTGTGGCTCGCGGTGGCCCTCTGGATCGCCGGCTTCGACCTGATCTACGCCTGCCAGGACGTCGACTTCGACCGCGCCCACGGGCTCTTCTCGGTGCCGGCCCGCTTCGGCGTCGCCGCCGCGCTCCGGCTGGCGCGCCTGAACCACGCGCTGACGGCGGCGGCGCTGGCCGCCGTGGGCGCGATGACCGGGATGGGGCCCCTCTACTGGGCCGGCTGGCTCGCCATCGTCGGGCTGCTGGTCCGCGAGCACTCGCTGGTGAGCGCCCACGACCTCTCCCGCCTCGACGTCGCCTTCTTCAACGTCAACGGCTACATCGCGGTGATCGCGCTGGGCGCCGTGGTTGGCGGGCTCTGGCGCTGAGCCCGCGGCTGCCGGCGGTGGCGTCGTCGCGGGCCGCGCGGGCCGGAGAGCCTCCGCC
>JBBIOF010000112.1:0-7346 GCA_037443505.1 Candidatus Rokuibacteriota bacterium | reverse complement strand
CAGGCGGGCGCGCGCGCCGGCCTCGTCGAGGCCCCGTTCGCGGGCACCCATGTAGACCCTCAGCGCCCGGAGCGCGCGCTGCCGGGGGCGGCGCTTGACGATCTCGGTGGCGGCGAGCGCCACCAGGATGACGGCCAGGAGGCCCGAGTAGGGCGAGGGCATGAGGCGCCCGAGGCCCCACGCCAGGGCCGCCGCCGCGGCCAGCGCCATCCCGGCCAGCCCCAGGCCCGCCAGCAGGCGTCCGGCGGTCATGGCTCTACAGCACCTCGGTGAAGTAGCGGTCCTCCATCGCGCCCTGCAGCCGTCGGATGGTGTGGAACGCCTCGCGGAGGCGGTGCTGCTCGGACCGTCCCAGGCCGTAGGGATCGACGAAGTTGTCCGGAGCCTCGCCGGCGGCGAGCCTGGCCAGCTGGTGGGCCAGCCGCAGGCGAAAGACGGTCTCGTAGGCCTGGCGGATGTCGTCGGCCTCTCCGGGGGTGAAGCACTTGCCGACCCGGGTGGCCGCCTCGAGGCGCTCGATGGCGTTGGTCTCGTCGAGCCCGAGGTCCACGGCGTACGTCCTGAGCGCGTTGGTGAGCAGCAGCATCGCTCCGAGCTTGAGGTTGATGCCGCGCCGCCCGTCCTGCCGCTGGCGCCGGAACCGGCCGAACAGGCCCAGCGGGGGAGCGTGGGAGACCGCGATCTTGGCCAGGTAGCGGGGGAACGAGCGCCAGGCGGCCACCTGGGCCCGGATCTCCTCGCGCAGCGCCGCGGCCAGGGCGTCGGTGCCCGCCACCGGGCGCAGGTCGAGGTAGATCGAGGAGTACATGAGGTGCTGCGGCGTGGTCTCCCGCACCCACTCGGCGAAGTAGCCGCGCCAGACCGCCAGGGGCTGGCACCACCGCGGGTTGGAGGCCATCGCGTCGGCCGGGCACCGGGGGAAGCCGAGGCCGATCAGCGCGTCGATGGCCCGTTTGGCGAAGGCCTGGAAGTACCGCTCGGCCGCCGGCCGCAGCAGGGGCGGCGGGTCCTCGTAGACCAGGGCGTTGTCCTGGTCCGTGCGGAGCGTCTGCTCGCGACGGCCCTCGCTGCCGAGCGCCAGCCAGCAGAACGGCACGGGGGGCTCCCCGACGCCGGAGGCCTCCAGCTCGCGCCGTACCAGCCAGAGGGCGCGCCGCACCAGCCCGTCGTTCAGCTCGGAGACGATGCGGCCGATCTCGTAGCCGCTGAGCCCCCGGTCGAGGAGCTGGCGGATGGCCTCCGTCACCCGGGCGGCCTGCACGGCCAGCTCGTCCACGGAGGAGCGGGACTGGATGGCGCGCGCCAGCTCGAGCGGCGCGGCCGTCTGGAGGAGCAGGAGGTCGTGGCTGGAGACCACGCCGACCAGCCGGCCGCCCTCCACCACGGGCAGGTGGTGGATGTCGCGGCGGGTCATCTCCAGGAGCGCCTCGAAGAGGAAGGCCTCCGGCGAGATGGTGAGCAGCGGCGCGCTCATGATGGCGGCCACCGGCTCGTCCGGCGACCGCCCGGCCGCCAGCACCCGCTCGCGGAGGTCGCGGTCGGTCACGATGCCCTGCAGGGCCCCGGAGGGTCCCACCACGACGACGGACCCCACGGCCTGCTCGACCATCAGGCGGCTGGCGGCGGCGATGGTGTCCGCGGGCAGGCACGTGACGGGGGGGCGCCTGAGGAGCGAGCGGACCTGAAGCCTGAGCGGGGATCCGGTCTCGGGCAGACGTTACTTCTTCTTGTCCGGCGCCTCGCTCTCCGAGACGCCGCTCTCGGTGCCGCTGTAGACCTTCCAGACGTCCTCGGACATTCCCTTGCCGCGCTCCTGGGGCCGGCCGCCGCCGCCCGGCGCGTCAGAGCAGCCGGCCACGGCCAGCAGCGCCGCCAGGAGGGGAAGAAGGGCGCGTCGGCTCATGGGAATGGGCCGGCCGGCGGGAGCGAGCCGCCCCCGCCGGCCGGGCGCCGTCAGCGGCCCACCGCCCCGAAGTAGACCACCATGAACAGGATCGCGAAGATGACGACGCCGAACGTCCAGATCTCGGGGAGCCCGATCTTCATCGCCCCGCCTCCTCGCGGCCCTCCGGCCCGGCGTCACTGCCGCCCGCGATGGCCGGAGCCACCTCCTGGACGACGATCTTGGTGTCGCGCTCGGCGCGCTGGATCTGCGCCTCGCCCAGGAAGGACAGCCCGGCCTTGAAGCAGAGGGCCCACATCATGATGATGCCCAGCAGCCACCACACGATCTGCCAGGCCCAGAGCGGCGGGAAGCCGAGGAACGAGAAGGCGCTGTTCCCCAGGACCGCGAACGGGCCGATGGCGAAGAGGTACCACACCGGGACCACCACCCACATGGCCTTCCGCCAGGCCTTCTGGGATTCCGAGGGCCGGTCGATGTCGTTCAGCCAGGCGCGGACCTCGCGCTGGCGCTCCCGGATCTCCTCGGAGTCTGGGAAGAGCCGGCTCACCACCAGGGCGACCAGGAGGCCGACGCCGAGGCCCCACCCGGCCGAGTGGATCGTCCAGAGGAAGCCGAACGTCTGGGGCCACGGGCTGATGTTCGTGTCGGTGACCATCACGGTGACGATGCCGACCAGGAGGCCCAGCACCGCGCCCATCCTGCGGATGGGCCAGCCGTAGCAGACGCCCAGGAGGCCGATGTACATCAGGGTGCCGAACGCGGTGGCCAGGCCGCCCAGCATGACCAGCGCGGCGCGCGAGTTGAGCGCGATGACCAGCGCCACCGCGGTGATGACGACCGCGAAGACGCGGGAGGTCCAGATCTGCTCGGCGTGGCCGGCCCGCGGCCGGATGTAGCGGAAGTAGACGTCGCGGGCCAGGATCGTCGAGCCGGTGCCGATGTACGGCGCGGCCGTGGACTGCATGGCCGCCAGGGCGCCGATGGTCACGAAGGCCAGCCAGACGCCCGGCAGGTAGGTGTGCATCAGCTTGGGCACCAGGTCGCGGTCCGAGGTGACGCCGATCTCGGGCCCGACCACCCGCCCGCCCATGCCCTGGATGGCGGTGAAGAAGAAGAGCGCGAAGCCCACGAAGAACGTGGACGCGATGGCCTGCTGCCAGGGGAACGGGCGGGGGTTCTTGTTGGAGAACGCCCACATGGTGAAGGCCGGGGAGGCCTGGATCCCCATGAGCGAGAACATGTACGTGAGGATCATCATCCCCGTCCAGATCGTCGTGCCCGAGGTGAAGGCAATCATCCCCGGCGTGCCCGGCTTGGCTCCGGGGCCGCCCGGGATCTCCAGGTACTTGCGGTCCAGGGCTCCGATCTTCGGCGCCAGGTCCGCCCAGCCACCCACGGAGTGGAGCACGAAGGCGCCGAGCACGATGATCCCGGCGATCAGCAGGATGCACTGCAGCGCGTCCACCCACGCGATGGAGCGGAGGCCGCCCGCCGCCACGTAGAAGACGACCACCGCCGCCAGGAGGATGGAGCCGGTGACGAGGGGCACGCCGGCCACGTCGTGGAAGAGCGCCCCGGAGGCGATCAACTGGACCGAGGAGTAGAACGACGAGTAGAGGAAGGCCACGATGACCACCAGCCAGCGCATCCACTCGGTGCCGTAGTAGTAGGCGTACATGTCGCCGGGCGTGATGAAGCCGTAGCGCTTGCCCAGGAGCCACTGCCGCTTGGCGAAGAACGTGCCGGTGATGGGAATGGTGAGCACGTAGAAGGACGCGAAGGCGTACGCGAGGCCGTCGCGCCAGATCAGCCCCGGATGGCCGATGAAGGTCCACCCGGAGAAGGAGGTGGCGGTCGCCGCCAGGATGAACAGCCACATCGGCAGCTGCCGTCCCGCGATCATGTACGCGCTCGCGGTGCGCGACTTGCGCGCCCCCTGGATCCCCCAGTAGATGCAGTAGATCCAGTACGCGATGACGAAGGTCCAGACCCACGCCTCTTTGCTCATGCAGCTCCTTTCGTCAGGACTGCGGGCCGGTCTCGACGATCAGCTTATCTGGCACCTCATCGAGGTATCTGGAGCGGATCGGGCTTCCCGATGTTCCTGCGCCTGGCCGGCCGTGTCGTCGTGGTGGTCGGCGGCGGCGACCTGGCTCCGCACCACCCAGGCGCTGCTGGCCTGCGACGCCGAGGTCCACGTGATCAGCCCCCGGCCCTGCGCGGGCTTCGCCCGCCTCCGGGGAGCCCCCAACCTCACCATCATCAGCCGCCCCCTGGAGGGCGGCGACCTGGAGGACGCGCTCCTGGCGCTCGCGGTCGACGACGACCCGGCCGTGAACCTGCAGACCGCGCGCCAGGGGCTCGAGTGGAACGTGCTGGTGAGCGTGGCCGACGAGCTGACGCTGAGCGACTTCGTCGTCCCGTCGTTCGTCCACCGGGGCGGGCTCACGCTGGCGCTCCACACCTCGAGCCTGGACAGCGCCCTGGCCCGGCGGGTGAGTGAGGACCTCGGGCAGGCGCTGGGTCCCGAGTACGGCGACTTCATCGCCGCGCTGGAGCGGGCGCGGGAGCGGATCAGGCGCGAGGTGGCCGACCCGGACCTCCGGCGGACGCTCTTCGACCGCGTGGTCTGGTCCGATCTCCTGGACGTCATCCGGCGCGACGGGCCGGCCGCGGCCGACGCCCGCGTCGACGCCCTGCTCGGGAACGCCGCGGCGCGCCAGCGCGGCTGAGGTCGGGCGCGGCCGCCGCCGGCGCCGATGGTGCCGGCACCAAGCCCGCCGGGTATCGGCACCAGTGTCCCGCAGCCGCCTTGGGACCCTCCCCTCCGTCATTTCAACCCGTTAGTGGCGGGAAGGCCTGGCACGTGCGCTGCAAACGGCCCCCCGGACCCGTGGCCGCCGCGCTGGCGCGGCGGCGAGACGACAACGGCGCACCGGGAGGACTCCATGGCCGAACTGACCCAGCAACAGAAGGACGAGTACTGGCGGTACAACGTCCGCCTCACCACGATCCTGCTGGTGATCTGGTTCGTGGTGACGTACATCATCTCCGGCGTCCTCGCCGGGTGGCTCAACCACGTGAGCTTCCTGGGCTTCCCCCTCGGCTACTACATGGCCGCCCAGGGCTCGCTGGCCATCTACGTCATCGAGATCGCCGTCTACGCCCGCCTCATGAACCGGAAAGATGCCGAGTATGGCATCGCCGAGGAGGCCTGAGCGCATGAGCCAGCCCTGGACCCTGGACAGGATCTTCGGCCTCTACACCGTCGGCTTCCTCGGCGTCACCGTCCTGATCGGCATTGCCGAGCTGGCGTTCGGCCTGCCCAACCGCTGGATCGGCTGGATCTTCATGGGGCTGTCGCTGGGCATCTACATCGTCATCGGGATCATCACCCGCACCTCCAACGCGGACCAGTACTACGTGGCGGGGCGCGGGGTGCCGGCCTTCTACAACGGCATGGCCACCGGCTCGGACTGGATGTCGGCCGCGTCGTTCATCTCCATGGCGGGCGCCCTCAGCGCGCAGGGCTTCTCGGGCCTCGCCTACGTCATGGGCTGGACCGGCGGCTACCTGCTGCTGGCGGTCTTCCTGGGGCCGTACCTCCGCCAGTTCGGCGCCTACACCATCCCCGACTTCCTGGGCGCCCGCTACGGCGGCAACACCGCGCGGGTCATCGGCGTGATCGCGGCCATCGCCTGCTCCTTCACCTACCTGATCGCCCAGGTGACGGGTGTGGGCCTGATCGTGTCCCGGTTCATCGGCCTGCAGTTCGAGGTGGGCGTGTTCGTCGGGCTCCTGGGCGTGCTCTTCTGCTCGGTGCTGGGCGGGATGCGCTCGGTCACCTGGACCCAGGTGGCGCAGTACATCATCCTGATCATCTCCTACCTGGTCCCCGTGGTGTACCTGTCCTGGCAGATCTTCTCCGTCCCGATCCCCGAGCTCACGTACGGCCGCCTGCTCCAGATCAACAATGCCAAGGCCATCGAGGTCACGCGCGACCCCCGGGAGAAGGAGACGCGCGCCCTCTGGAAGAAGGAGGCCGACGAGGCGCTGGCCCGGGTCAAGGCCGGCGGCATCCCCGAGGCCGAGGCCGAGAAGCTCAAGGCCCAGGCCGCGGTGGCCAGCCGCCAGGCCGTGGCGCCGGCGGCGAGCGACGACGCCCGGTTCGGGCGCTACCTCAGCGTGCCCACCGGGACCGGCATGTGGAACTTCCTGGCCCTGACCTTCTGCCTGATGGTCGGCACCGCGGGGCTGCCCCACATCCTGACCCGGTACTACACCACGCCGTCCGTCCGCCAGGCCCGGACCTCGGTGGGGTGGTCGCTGTTCTTCATCTTCCTGCTCTACTTCACGGCGCCCGCCTATGCCGCGTTCGCGCGGTTCGTGATCTACACCAAGCTCGTGGGCGCGAAGATCGCGGAGCTGCCGCGCTGGGTCACGCTGTGGAAGCCGGCCGGGCTCTTCGACGTCGTGGACAAGAACGGCGACGGCATCGTGCAGTGGGCGGACTTCGTCATCAAGTCCACCGACTTCGTGGTGCTGGCCACGCCGGAGATCGCGGGCCTGCCCTTCGTGATCACGGGCCTGGTGATGGCCGGCGGGCTGGCGGCGGCGCTGTCCACCGCCGACGGCCTGCTGCTGACCATCGCCAACGCCATCTCGCACGACCTCTACTACAACGTCATCGACCGGACGGCGTCGCTGACCCGGCGCCTGACCATCACGAAGGTGCTCCTGATCGTCACGGCCGTGGTCGCGGCGTGGGTGGCCACCTACCGGCTGGCCATCATCGTGGAGCTGGTGGCCTGGGCGTTCAGCCTGGCCGGCGCCTCCTTCTTCCCGGCGCTGGTCATGGGCATCTGGTGGAAGCGGGCCAACAAGCAGGGCGCCGTGGCCGGCATGGCCGTCGGCCTGCTGGTGACCGCCTTCTACATGATCGGCAGCCGCTTCTACGGGCTGTCCTGGTTCGGCACCCAGACCATCGCGTCCGCCATCTTCGGCCTGCCGGCGGGCTTCCTCACCATCTGGATCGTGTCGCTGCTGACGCCGGCGCCCTCGCCGGAGGTGCAGGACCTGGTGACGAGCGTGCGGTACCCGAAGTCGGGTGCCAAGCCCGTGGCGCGCCCGGGCGGGGTGGCCCGGCCGGCCGCGGCGCACTGAGCCACCGAGGATCGGGCGGGCGGGGACGCGGGTCGTCCCCGCCCGCTGCTATCATCGCGGCATGGACGAGGTGGCCGTGCGGCTGGGGGCGCTGCTGTACGTGATGGTGCCCTTCCTGTTCTTCATCGCCTCGGTCTACCTGCTCCTCCACATGGTCTTCGCTCGCCTGGTCTCGGCGCCGGGCAGCCCGGTCCTGTGGTTCTTCGGCGTCGTGACGGGGCCGCTGACCCGGCCCGTGCGGGCCCTGCTGCCCCGCGGGACGGCCGAGCCCCGCGTG
>JBBIOF010000111.1:0-7376 GCA_037443505.1 Candidatus Rokuibacteriota bacterium | reverse complement strand
CAGGACACCGAGGTCACTCTCCCATGAGTGTCAGATCTGATCCTAACTTTTTCAGATGCCGTTGGACTGTACGGATTTACGTCTCTCGAGCCAAGTCGATGCTTTTGAGCAGGCCTGGAGCGAGATGGTAGGCCATCCTAAGACACTGCCAGGTCATCTGCTAAGTCTACTCCCCCACTACCTGCACCGCGATCTCCCTCTTCCTCGGCCCGTCCAGCTCGGCGAAGATGATGGACTGGAAGCGCCCGAGCGCAAGCTCCCCGTCGGTGATCCCCACTGCGATGTTGCGGCCCAGCAGCGCCGCCCGCAGGTGGGAGTGCGCGTTACCCCGCTCGCAGTCGGAGTAGCGGGGGTCGTCGTGGCGGTAGCCGTTGCGCTCCGGGACGAGCCGCTCGACGAGCCTCTTGAGATCCTCCACGAGCGCCGCCTGGTACTCGTTGATGAAGAGCGCGCAGGTGGTATGCAGGGTATTGATGAGGGCGATGCCGGAGTTGACCGGGAACTGCCGGATGGCGTCCTGCACGCGCTTCGTGATGTCGGAGACTTCCGTCCGCTCTTCACTCTGCAACGTGAACGACGTGGTGAAGACCTTCATGTCGCCTGTCTCCGTGGCGCGTTCGGGTGGAATTTGGCTGGCTCACACGCCAGCAGGGCTGCGCCAAAGCCAACGGGTACGATAGCGACAGCGTACTAGGAAAGTCAACCGTTTCCACGCCTTCACACGGCCTTCGGATCGAGCAAATCCCTGAGCCCATCCCCTAGCAAGTTCAGTCCCAGCACGGTCACCGCGATGGCGCCGCCGGGGAAGACGGCGAATGACGGGCTCAGTGTCAAAAAGTTCTGCGCCTCCTTCAACATCAAGCCCCAGGAAGGATGGGGCGGCTGGGTTCCCAGCCCCAGGTAGGCCAGGCCGGCCTCCGCCAGGATGGCAACGGGGAAGCTGGTGGTGGCCTGGACGATCAGCGGCGCCAGCGTGTTCGGCAGGATGTGGCGGAGGACCAGCCGTCGGTCCGGGGCCCCCAGCGCGCGCGCGGCCAGGACGAACTCGCGGCTCCTGAGCTCGAGGAAGCTGCCGCGTGTCAGCCGGGCGAACGCCGGCACGAAGGCGATGCCCACGGCGGCCATGGTGATGGTCACCCCCGGTGCGAAGACGGCGGCGAAGAGGAGCGCCGAGAGGATGGCGGGGAACCCCTGCACGGCGTCGACGAGGCGCATGAAGGTCTCGTCCACCCAGCCGCCGGCCCAGCCGCTCGCCAGGCCCACCGCCACGCCGGCGGCGGCGCCGATGCCCACGGCGATCACGCCCACGGCGATGGAGGTGACGGCGCCGGCCATGACGCGCGACAGGATGTCGCGGCCGTACTGGTCGGTCCCGAAGGGGTGGGCGGCAGTGGGGCCCTGGAGGCGCGCCCCGAGCGCCATGGCGAGCGGGTCGGACGGCGTCCAGACCAGGCTCACGGCGGCGGTGAGGATCAGCAGGGCGGTGATGCCGGCGCCGGCGGCGAAGCTCCGATGGGCGAGCGCGCGCCCGAGCGGCCGGGCGGCGGCGCTAGGCATGGCGGATCCGCGGGTCGAGCCAGCCGTAGGCCAGGTCCACGACGAAGTTGATGGCCACGATGGCGGCGGCGACGAAGAGGGTCACCCCCTGCACCACCGGCAGGTCGCGCGCGGTGATGGCGCCCAGCGCCAGCCGGCCCAGGCCGGGCAGGGCGAAGACGGACTCGAGGATGATGCTGCCGGCCATGAGCTGGCCGAGCTGGAGGCCGGCCACGGTGACCACCGGGATGAGCGCGTTGCGCAGCGTGTGCTTGCCGATGACCGACGCCTCGCGCACGCCCTTGGCCCGCGCGGTGCGCACGTAATCCTCGCGCAGCACCTCCAGCACGGCCGACCGCGTGGCGCGGATGAGCACCGCGGCCTGGAAGAACCCCAGCGCCGCCGCGGGGAGCAGCAGGGCGCGCACGCCCGGCCAGAGCCCCGCCGCCCAGCCGTCGAAGCCGCCGGCCTGCACCCACCCCAGGCGCACGGAGAAGAGGAGGATCAGCAGCAGGCCTGACCAGAAGGACGGCACGGCGAGGCCCACCTGGGAGACGGCCATGGTGAGGTAGTCGCCGGGCCGGCGGTGGCGGGTGGCGGCGTACACGCCGAAGGGCAGGGCCGTCACCACCATGAAGGCCGCGGCCAGCAGCGTGAGGGGGACGGTCACCGGCAGACGGGTCAGGATGAGGCGGGCCACCGGCACGTCGTACTGGATGGAGGTCCCGAGGTCCCCGCGGAGCGCGCGGGCGAGCCAGTCCAGGTACTGCACGGCCAGGGGGCGGTCGAGGCCCAGCGCCTCGCGCAGGCGGGCCGTGGCCTCGGGGCTGCCCTCCGTGCCCATGATGACCAGGGCCGGGTCGCCCGGCAGGACGCGGACGACGACGAACACCAGCAGGGAGACGAACAGCAGGGTGGCGGCGAACGCCAGGGCCTTCCGGATCAGGTAACGCCGCACGGACGAGCGCCTGGCGCGTCAGCCGGTCGGACCGGCACCCCCGTGCACCCAGACGACCTCCTCCCGCAGCATTCTGCCAAACCGGCTCCGGGGGTCCAGCGCCCGCCACTCCTGCTCGGTATAGACGAGCAGGTCGGCGGGCACCGGCAGCTCGTTCAGGTCCCACTCGGCGGCCCGGCGCAGGAACGGCGTGTCCGAGGCATCCACGACGATGACGACGTCCAGGTCGCTGCCCACCCCCCAGTCGCCGCGGGCGTACGAGCCGAAGTAGCCGATGCGCCTGACGCCGGGTCGCTCCCGCGCCACGCGCGCGCTCCAGCGGCGCAGGGCCTCGTCCACCGTGCCGGCGTCAGGCCACCTGACGACGGACGAAGTCGATGATCTGACCGGCATAGCGCAGCGCGTCCTCGCTCTGGAGCGACCCGTAGTGCTCGTATGGGGCGCCCTCCGGGTGGCTGTTCGGATAGCGCGACGGGATGTAGAACGTGTCGAGCACCCGCGCCTGCTCCACCAGCTCGGGCGGGACCGCAACGGTCGCCGGCAGCTCGCCGAGCAGCCGGGCGACCACGTGGCCCCACGCCTCCTGGCCCAGGTGGAGGTGCAGGGACTTCACGGCCTTCTCGGCGGCCTGGTGGGCGGCGAAGCAGGCCCACTCGTGGCGGCCGGCCCTCCGCGAGTCCTCGGCCTGCTCGAGGTCCCGCACCGCCTGCCTGAGCCAGTCGGCCGCCCGGGTCGGCATCGCGCGCCGATCCAGTGTACCAGCCGGGCGCCGCCGACCGAAGGACGCCGGCGCACCGTCACCCGCCCACGGGCGGCACGGCCGCCTCGCAGACCTCCAGGACGAAGCGCGCGTCGTCCAGGGCCTGGCCGGCGTCCGCGGCGACGTAGAGCCGCTCCGGCGGCGCTCCCACCTCGTCGTCGCCGTAGAAGGCGGTCTCGCGCTCTTCCCGGAGCCGCCTGGAGATGGACGCGAGGCGGTCCAGCTGCTCGCCCACGCCCCTGGGCAGCCGATCGGCGTGGTCCCGCAGGAGCACGCCCACGTCGTGAACCCGGGGGACTTCCAGCCCTGCAGCGCGCAGGACCGCCTTGAGCGCGAGCTCGACGGTCTCCTGGCTGCGGCGGACCGCCAGGTGCCACGCGCCGCCCTGCCGGTGCCGCTCCGCCTCGCCCAGGATCAGGCGGGCCTGGCGGAGGTACGCCCGGGCGATCTCGACGGTGGTCACAGCTCGATGGTCTCGCCCGGGGAGAACTCGCGCTTGAGCACCCAGTAGCGGATGCGCCCGCGCCGCTGCCGCTCGGCGCCGAGCCGGGCCAGGGTCGCGCGCAGGCCGGCCAGCACGCCCTCGAAGAACCCGTCGCAATCGTAGAGCAGGCGGCCATCCTCGACCAGGTCGAGATACAGCGGGACGATGCGGGCGGCCTCCGCGCGCGTCTTGACCACCCGCGCGAGGCGGGTGCGCACGCCCCGCGCGCGCAGGGCCTCGAGCTCGGGCTCGAACCGCCGGTCGGCCTCCTCCAGCCGGGCCAGGCGGGCGAAGCGCCCGGCCGGCAGGTCCTCGCAGACAATCAGCAGGTCCAGGTCGGAGTCGGGCGTCGCCTCGCCCCGCGCGACGGAGCCGAAGAGGACGACCGACACGAGGTTGTCCCCGAGCGCGCCGTGGAGGAGGTCCGCGTAGCGCCGCGCCGCGGCCCCGAGCGCCTGGCTGACCTCCGCCGCGCCCGGCCCGCCCGCGGAGACTCCGCCGGCGCCGGGGGCGCGCACGAGCTCGATGCCGCCCTCAGTCATCCTGTCCAGGGTGGCCCGGAGCGCCCGGTACTCGCTCTCCGCGTAGACGTGGGGCGCCAGCCGGGGGATCGCGAGGGACCGCTTGACGCGGACCCAGGCGTCGGCCTGGACGGGATCGCGGTACACCACGAGCACGTCCACGTCGCTCGCCGCGTCCTGCGCGCCACAGAACTTGACGATCTCGTCCGCATACCCCGCCTTCACGGCCTTCTCGGCCGCCTGCTGGGCCGAGAAGCTCCGCGGCCGCCCGTCCCTCACTTCGCCCAGCCCACCTCCGAGAGGTCCATGGACGGGATGGGCAGGTCCTTCCAGATGCCCTCGACGCCCTTCTTCGTGGCGACCAGCCGCGGGTGGACGTAGAGGAACACCACCGGCGCCTCCTCGGCCAGGAGCTTCTGCATGCGCACGTAGAGGTCGCGGCGCGCCCGGTCGTCCAGGGTCACCTCGGACTTCTGGAACAGCTCCTGGAAGCGGGGGCTGTTGTAGCGGAAGTAGTACTTCGGGTTCGCGTAGTTCTTGATGTCCCACGACTCGGCGTGGCCGATGATGGTCATGTCGTAGTCGGCCTGCCGGTAGACGCGGGCCAGCCACTGCCCCCACTCGATCTGCTCGATCCGGACCCTGATGCCCACCTTCTGGAGCTGGTCGGCGATGACCTCGCCCGTGCGCACCGTGTAGTAGTACTGCGGCGCCACGCGCAGGGTGGTCTCGAACCCGTTGGGGTAGCCCGCCTCCGCCAGGAGCTTGCGCGCCCGGGCCGGATCGTACGGCACGAGGTTGGAGACGTCCACGAAGTAGGGGTTCAGCGGGTCGACGTTCGAGCCCAGCACGCGGCCCAGGCCGAACATGGCCCCGGTGACCACCGCGCGCTTGTCGATGGCGTGGGTGACGGCGCGCCGCACCCGCACGTCGGAGAAGGGCTTGCGCTCGTTGTTGAGGGCCAGGATGACGTCGTTGGTGGTCTCGCCCACGATCACGGTGAAGCGCGCGTCCTTGCGGAGGTCGGCCACGTGCTCCGGCCCCAGGCCGAAGGCGGAGACGTCGATGTCGCCGGCCTTGAGCGCGGCCAGCGCCGCGTTGGGGTCGGGGATGAAGCGGAAGGTCACCCGGTCGAGCCGCGGCAGGCCCTGGACGTGGTAGTCGGGGTTGCGCAGCAGCACGATGCGGTCGCCCCGCACCCACTCGCCGAACCGGAAGGGGCCGGTGCCCACCGGGGCGCTCTTGAGGGTGTCCACGGCCTCCCGGGGGTAGATGACGGAGCCCTGCCGCGCCAGGTACTGGAGGAAGTTGGCGTTGGTCTCCTTCAGCGCGAAGGTGACGGTGTAGTCGTCCTTGACGATGATGTCGCGGATGCTGGCATAGTCGGCCGGGTGCGGGTGCTTCGTCTCGGGGTTCATGGCCCGCTCGAAGACGAACTTGACGTCGGCCGCCTTGAGCTCGCGCCCGTTGTGGAAGCGGACGCCGCGCTTGAGGAAGAAGGTGTAGTTGCGGTTGTCGGTGGTGTGCCACCGCTCGGCCAGCCACGGCACCAGGCGGCCGTGGCGGTCCACCTTCACCAGGCACTCCTGGATGTTGTAGTGCACGACCGCCGCGATGGCCGAGGCGGGGCTGGCCGTGAGGTCGAGCCCCGGCGGCTCGGTGGCCACCTGCACCACCAGGCTTGCCGGCGCCTGGGCCGCCGCCGGACCGGCCCCGGGGCCGGCCACCACGAGCGCCACCAGCAGGACGAGCAGCGTCCGCCGCATCAGAGAGCCCCCCCCTTGAAGTACTCGAAGGTCCGCCGGAACCCCTCCTCGAAGCCCACCAGCGGGCGGTAGCCCAGCAGGCGCTCGGCCTTGGCGACGTCGGCCAGCGTGTGCCGCACGTCGCCGGGCCGGGGCGGCGTGTGCCGGCGCTCCACCGTCCGGCCCAGGAGCGCCTCGAGCTGGCCGGCGATCTCCAGGAGGCTCACCCGGGCCCCGCACCCCACGTTGAACACCTCGCCCGCCACCCCGGGCGCGCGGGCGGCCAGGACGTTGGCTTCCACCACGTTGTCGATGTAGGTGAAGTCGCGCGACTGCGCGCCGTCGCCGTGCACCTCCAGCGGCCGCCCCTGGATCGCCCACAGGATGAAGCGGGGGATCACCGCGGCGTACTCCGAGGCCGGGTCCTGCCGCGGCCCGAACACGTTGAAGTAGCGGAGCCCCACCGTCTCCACCCCGTAGAGCCGGCTCCAGACGGCGGCGTACTGCTCGCCGGCGGCCTTGGACACCGCGTAGGGGGACACGGGGCTCGGCGGCTGGTCCTCGCGCTTGGGCAGGTCCGGGCGGTCGCCGTACACGGAGGACGACGAGGCGTACACCACGCGGCGGACGCCCGCCCGCCGCGCCGCCTCCAGGACGTTGAGCGTGCCGGTGACGTTGTTCTCGTTGGCCCCCAGCGGGTCGTCCACGGAGCGGGGCACCGACCGCATGGCCGCCTGGTGGTAGATGACGGAGGCCCCGGCCGCCGCGCGCTGCACGGTGGCCAGGTCGCGGATGTCGCCGCGGATCACCTCCAGGCCGTCGTCGGAGCTCCCGGCGAAGGCGAGGTTGGCCACGCTCCCGGTGGAGAAGTTGTCGAGGACCCGCACCCGGGCGCCGTCCCGGAGGAGGCGCTCGGTCAGGTGCGAGCCGATGAAGCCGGCGCCGCCGGTGACGAGCACGGTAGTTTTCACGCGGCGATTGTAGCATTCCGGGGCGCCGGGGTCCGCGCCGGGGGTCGCCGCGCAACTTCTGCAGGCCGGAAACCGGGCGGCACGCTGCCAACGCGGACCGGCGCCCGCACCGGCCGCGGTTTTCCGCAACGGTCCCACCCGCTTCTGGTATGTTGCTGTCTACGATGCAGACACCGGCCGTGTCGGGTCACCCCGGCGCCCTCCGGCGGCTGTGGGAGGGCTGGAAGCGGCTCGGCCGGAAGCTCGGCGACGTCCAGGCCCGGCTCCTCCTCACCGTCGTCTACTTCACCGTCATCGCCCCCTTCGCCCTGGCCGGGCGGTGGGCGGGCGACCCGCGGGCCCTCAAGCGGGGGTCGCCGCGGGGCTGGCGGCCGCGGCCGCCGGCGCCCCCGCTCACCCTC
>JBBIOF010000110.1:0-7386 GCA_037443505.1 Candidatus Rokuibacteriota bacterium | reverse complement strand
GCGTCGGGGTTCCCCGGACCCACCGCCACCCGCTGAGCGTCCTCCAAGGAAAAAATTTACCCATCCCGCCCTGAGACGAAGGGGTGGGGAAAATTTCGCGTTGCCGCCCGCTCCCCACCTCTGCTAGAACCCCCGTGGGGAAGCACCCGCGACCCTCGCGCGCAGGAGGGACTGCATGACTGGCAGCCAGGGAAGGCTGGTAGTGCTCTGCAGCACGTTGCCCCTCGTCGTCGCGCTCTTCCTGGTCCTGACCTCCCCCGCCCCGACCCTGGCGCAGGCCCCGGCCCGTCCGGCGGCGGCGCCGGCGGACGGCTACGTGGGAGCGGAGACCTGCAAGGGCTGCCACGAGGACTCCTACAACCGCTTCGCGACCACGAAGATGGGCCGCCTCTTCCTCAGGCACCCCCGGAACACCGTGGAGCGCCTGGCCTGCGAGAGCTGCCACGGGCCCGGCAAGGCGCACGCCGACGCCGGCGGCGGCAAGGGCAAGGAGGCGAAGCTCGTCACGTTCGCCAAGGATGACCCGACCCCGGTGGAGCAGCGCAACCAGGCGTGCCTCGCCTGCCACACCAAGGGCAACCGGGTCTTCTGGCAGGGCAGCGCCCACGACTCCCGCGACGTCGCGTGCACCAGCTGCCACCGGGTGATGGAGAACCACTCGCCCCGGGCCCAGCTCGCCAAGGCCACCGTGATCGAGACCTGCGGCCAGTGCCACATCCAGAAGCGGGCGCAGCAGATGCGGTCGTCGCACATGCCCCTGCGCGAGGGCAAGATGGATTGCACCTCCTGCCACAACCCGCACGGCACGGTGACGCCCGCGCTGCTCAAGGAGAACTCCGTCAACGACACCTGCTACACGTGTCACGCGGAGAAGCGGGGGCCGTTCCTCTGGGAGCACGCGCCGGTCGTCGAGAGCTGCTCCAACTGCCACGACCCGCACGGCTCCAACCACGAGCGGATGCTGAAGCTGGCCAAGCCGCGCCTCTGCCAGCAGTGCCACGTGGAAACGCGTCACCCCACGAACCCCTACGGGCGGGACACGGCGTCGCTCAAGTTCGTGATGGGGCGGGCCTGCGCGAGCTGCCACGTGAACATCCATGGCTCGAACCACCCGTCCGGCTTCGCCTTCACCCGGTAGGAGGCCCCCGATGAGAGCGATGAGAGCGATTGGGCTGGCCGCCGCGCTGCTGGTGGTGCCGGCGCTCGTCCCCACGGCGTCGGCGGAGCTGACGCTGGGCGGCATGAACGTCGAGGGCGAGGTCGAGACCGGGCTGCGCTACTTCATCGAGCGGCCCTCTCCCAGCCGGCGCGCCAAGTTCGAGGAGTACCGCGACATCCCCGAGTGGCTGTTCCTGCAGGACCTCCGCCTGCGGATCTTCCGCCCCGACGAGAGCTACTCCTTCGAGTTCGGCGGGAGCAAGTGGGGCCAGGAGGACCAGGAGTTCTCCATCCGGTCGGGACGCCTCGGCCTCTGGGAGTTCGGGTTCGACTGGGACCAGACGCCGCACGTCTTCTCCACGAACGCGCGCATGCGCGCCGTGGAGACGAGCCGCGGGGTGTTCACGCTGCCCTCCACCCGCCCGACGGCGGCGACGCTGTCGCCCGCGGAGGGTGCGCTCTACAACAGCGCGCGCGAGCTGGACGAGATCAGCGTGCGGTGGGACACCGCGCGCCTGTCGCTCCTGCTGACTCCCACGCCGGACCTCGAGATCCGGGCCGAATACTCGCGTATCAGCAAGGACGGCGACAAGCCGTTCAGCATGGCCTTCGGCAGTCCGGGCAACGACTTCATGGAGATCCTGGAGCCGATCGAGCACACGATCCACGACTTCCGGCTCCGCGCCACCGTGGCCCGCGAGCAGTGGCAGCTCCAGTTCGGCTACACGATGTCGCTCTTCGAGAACTCGCTGAAGAGCGTACTGGCCGACAACCCCCTGCAGGCCACCAACGGCGCGTTCGCCTCCAACTCCAGCGCGCCCGCCACCGGCCGCGTCTCGCTCGCCCCGGACAACATGGCCCACACCTTCACCCTGGCGGGCGGCGTGAACCTCCCCATGCGCACCCGGCTGACGGCGAACGTGTCGTACAGCCTGCGCCTGCAGGACGACGACTTCCTGCCCCACACCGTCAACCCCAACATCACCAGCGCACTGCTGGCCCTGCCCCAGGACAGCCTGGACGGCGTGGTGGGGACCACCCTGTTCAACCTCAACCTGACGAGCCGGCCCGTCCGGCCGCTGACCCTGTCGCTCAAGTACCGCCTCTTCGACTACGACGACATGAGCGACGAACCGCTGTTCCCCGCCCACGTGGTCAATGACCGGACCCTCGTGGTGGAGGAACGCAAGGCCGGCCGGATCGAGTATACCCGCCACAACCTGGACCTGGACGGGCGGATCCGTCTGATCCAGCCGCTGAGCGTCACCCTGGGAGGCGGCTGGGAGCGGTGGGACCGGAACGAGCACCGCGAGGTACCGACCAGCGACGAGCTGTTCGCGAAGGCCGCCCTGGACTGGACGCCCTTCGACTGGCTGCTGGCCCGCCTCACCTACCGGCCCTCCTTCCGCCGCGTCGACAAGTACGACACCTTCGCCCACCTCTCCCACACCGTCGTCGAGGAGCTGACCGCCAGCGACTTCGCGCAGAGCCAGTCGACGCTCCTCAGGAAGTTCGACGAGGGCGAGCGGGACCGGCAGCGCGTCGACCTCCTCCTCCAGTTCTTCCCGCTGGAGACGCTCGCGGCGACGCTGACCGGCAGCTGGATCAACGACGACTACATCGACGGCCGCTTCGGCCTCCGCGACGCCACCACCTGGTCGGCCGGGTTCGACCTCAACTGGACGCCGGTCGAGCGCGTGGCCGTCTTCGGCGGCTACACCCACGAGTCGATCTTCCAGAAGCAGCGGTCCCGGAGCCGGCCGGTGACGGGCTCCACCACCTTCGACTTCGCCGACTTCGACTGGATCTCCGACAACACCGATACCGTGGACACCTTCCACGTCGGGGCCAGCGTGGCGCTGATCCCCCGGCGCCTCGACTGGAACGTCTCGGCCAACTACTCCTACGCGCTGGGCCGGATCGAGACGCGCAACCCCGTGGCTCCCACCAGCGGCACGGCCGTCCAGCAGTCGTCCGCGACGGCCAAGCGGATGCCGGCATTCGAGGACGCGCTCCTGCGCCTCGACACCGCCCTCCGATACCACTTCCTCAAGCAGTGGACGGCCAGCCTCGGCTACGCCTTCGAGTCCTTCCAGAAGAACGACTGGCGCACCGACCGGCTGAACCCCTTTATTCCCGGCGTGAGCTCGGTCTGGCTGGGCAACGACCTCCGCAACTACGACGCGCACATCGTGGGGCTCACGCTCCGCTACGCGTTCAAGTAGCCTCGACGAAAGTGTCGAGCGGGATCGACGAGAGCGTCGCTACCCCGCGGCGCCACCGGCCCCCCCGACACCGAACACCCCGCCCCCCCCAGGCGCTTACTAAGGGCGCGGCTAGGCGTTCATGTAGCCTCGACTATTGGGTCGTGGGGGTTCTACGAGTTCGTCTATCCCGCTCGGCGCCTCGCTCCCCGTCTCCTCCGAACTCCGCGCCGCCACGTCGCTCTTCCTCGGGCCCGGGTCTGGCACGCCCCGTGCCCCTGTCCTCCGGCAGGCCCGCCCGGCACGGGCGGGCGAAGACCGAAGGAGGAGGAGAGCCATGAGGCGACTGGTGAGCGTGACGCTGGCGGTGGCGCTCGTGCTGGGTGTGGCGGGCGCGGCGCTGGCCTGGGGTCCGATGGGAATGGGCCCCGGCTGGCGCATGGGCATGGGGCCCGGGATGATGGGTGGATGGGGCGGCCCCGGAATGGGCTGGCGCGCCGGCACCGGGCCTGGCGGCCAGGGCTTCGGTCCGGGAGCCTGCCCGATGTGGGGCGCGGGACAGCCCGGAGGGCCGGCGTCCGAGCAGATCAGCGAGGAGAAGGCGAAGGAGCTGGCGACGGAGTACGCGAACAAGTACTTCCAGGGGTACACGGTGGAGCGGGTGCTCCCCTTCACCGGGCGGCTCCACACGATGTACCAGGCCGAGCTCAAGGGCCCGAAGGGTGAGACGCGGTACCTGCACATCACCCCGTGGGGCGGCGTGCGCCCCTTCGGTCCGCCCCGGGCCGCCCTCCAGTAACCGGAGCGGCGCCGCCTGGCTCGCGCACCGGCCCCCGGACGCCTCCGGGGGCCGGTCGCATCCCGGGTGTTAGACTCGCTCCATGCGGTTCTCGCCGCGGTATTTCCTCGCCTCCATCGCGCTGCTCATCGTCCTGGTGGCCGCCTCGGTGGCCACCACGGCGCGGCGCACGCAGGCCGAGCTCCGGGCGCAGATGGAGGAGAAGGCCCTGGCGCTGGCGGAGGCGCTGGAGACGGGCAGCCGGCAGGCCGTCCGCAGCAACGCGCTGATGGAGGAGATGATCGCCCAGCGGCTCTTCGACAACGCCCGGCTGGTGGACGAGCTGCTCCGCCGCCCCTTCGACCCGGCCGAGCTGGGCCGCATCGCCGAGCGCAACCGGCTGAGCCGCATCGACCTGCTCGACCTGGACGGCCGCCCCTGGACGCCGCCGGCTCCGCCCCCCGGCACGGGCATGCGCGGCATGATGGGCATGCCGTGGCCGCACGGCGGCCACCCGCCGGACCGTCCCATGATGCGGTGGATGTGGGGGCGCCGCTGGATGCGCCCGCACGAGGGCGAGCCCCCCGCGCCGCCCGCCGTCAAGGACCGGAGGTTCTGGGAGGGCAGCGTCTTCGGCGTGGCCATCGGCGCCCGGAGCTTCCCCGGCATCATCGCCGTGCACGCCGACGCCGACTACGTCCTGGCCTTCCGGAGGGAGGTGGGCGTGGAGCGGCAGATCGAGGAGCTGGGGCGGCAGTCGGGCGTGGCGGCCATCGCGCTGCTGGGAGCCGACCTCACCGTGCTGGCCCATTCCGACCCGGGCCGCATCGGCACGCGCCGCCGGGACCCCGCGCTGGAGGCCGCGCTGGCGGATGGCCGGACGCTGAGCCGACTGGTCGCCGGCGCTGACGGCACCGCGGTCTTCGAGGTGGTGCGCCCCCTGGCGCTGGAGGGCCGTCCACCCGGGCTGCTGGCGATCGCGCTCTCCACGGAGCCCATGGAGCGCGCCTGGCGGCAGGACCTCAGGGCGGGGATCGTCCTCGGCCTGGGGGTGCTCGGCGTGGGCGCCCTCGGGCTGGGCCTCATCTTCTACATGCAGCAGCGGCACCTCCGCGAGGTGCGGGGCCTGGAGGTGGAGATGGCGCGCCGGGAGCGCCTGGCCGCCCTGGGCGACGTGGCGGCCGCGTTCGCCCACGAGGTGCGGAACCCCCTCAACGCGGTGTCGATGGGCCTCCAGCGCCTGCGCGCGGAGTTCGCCCCGGAGCCGGCCGAGGACTACCTCCGCTTCGTGGACCTGGTCCAGGGGGAGGTCGCGCGCCTCAACGCGATCGTCGAGCAGTTCATCGCCCTGGCCCGCCCGCTGCCGCTCCAGCCCGCGCCCGTGGCCGTCGACGGCCTGGTGCGCGAGCTGGGCGCGCTGCTCGAGGAGCAGGCCCGCGCCTCGGGCGTCGCCGTGCGCCTGGCACTGCCCGCGGACGTGCTCACCGCCCACGCGGACCGCGACCACGTGAAGCAGGTCCTGCTGAACCTGGCCCTCAACGCGCTCCAGGTCATGCCGGCCGGCGGCACCCTCACCCTGGGCGCCGAGGCGGCGCGGGACCGCGTGGCCCTCACGGTGAGCGACACCGGCCCCGGCATCCCGCCCGACGTGCTGCCCCGGATCTTCGACCCCTACTTCACCACGCGCCCCGGGGGCCTGGGTCTCGGCCTCACCATCGCCCGGCGGATCGTGGAGGCCCACGGGGGCGCCATCGAGGTGGAGAGCCGGCCCGGCGAGGGCGCCCGTTTCCGGGTCCTGCTGCCCCGGCGCGCACCGTGACCGGCTCCTTCCGCGTCCTGGTGGTGGACGACGAGCCGCTCCAGGTGGAGCTGGTGGCGGGCTTCCTGCGCCGCCACGGATACGAGGTCCTGGAGGCCTCCGACGGGCGGGCCGCCCTGGACCGCTTCAGGGCCGAGCCCGTGGACGTGATCCTCGCGGACCAGAAGATGCCCGGTCTCTCGGGGCTCGACCTGCTGCGGGCTGCGCGCCAGGTGAACCCCGAGGTGGCGGTGATCGTGATGACGGCCTACGGGACCATCGAGCAGGCGGTGCAGGCCATTAAGGCCGGCGCCACCGACTACCTCACGAAGCCGCTGAACCTCGACGAGCTGCTCCACCGGATCGGGCAGGCGCTCGACCGGCGTCGGCTGCTCCGGGAGAACCGCGAGCTGCGCGAGGCCCTGGGTGAGCGCCACCGCGTCGAGGGCATCGTGGGCGAGAGCGGCCGGATGCAGGAGGTGCTCTCCCTGGTGCGCCGGGTGGCACCCAGCGACGCCACGGTCCTGATCCGCGGGGAGAGCGGCACCGGCAAGGAACTGATCGCCCGGGCCATCCACCATGCGAGCCCCCGGGCGGCCGGGCCCCTGGTGGCCGTCAACTGCGCCGCGCTGCCCGAAAGCCTGCTCGAGTCGGAGCTGTTCGGCCACGAGAAGGGCGCCTTCACGGGCGCCCAGTCGGCGCGGCAGGGCCGCTTCGAGGCGGCGCACGGCGGCAGTCTCTTCCTCGACGAGATCGGCGACCTGCCCCTGCACCTGCAGGTGAAGCTCCTGCGGGTGCTCCAGGAGCGCCGGGTGGAGCGCGTGGGGTCCAACCGGCCCATCCCCGTGGACGTGCGGCTCCTGGCAGCCACCCACCGGGACCTGGAGGCCATGGTCCGGGAGGGCCGGTTCCGGGACGACCTCTACTACCGCGTCAACGTGGTCACGATCACGCTGCCGCCGCTCCGCGAGCGCCGCGAGGACATCCCCCTGCTCCTCGAGCGGTTCCTGGAGCGCTTCGCGCGCGCCAACGGCAAGGCCATCCGCGGCCTCACGCGCGAGGCGCGCGAGGCCCTGCTGCGCTACGACTACCCGGGCAACGTGCGCGAGCTGGAGAACATCGTGGAGCGCGCGGTGGTGCTGACGCGGGACGAGGTGATCGGGCTCGCCGACCTGCCGCTCGGGGTGAAGGAGAGCGAGAAGGCCGGTCCCGAGGCCCGCACGCTGCCGGCGGCCGTCGAGGGCCTGGAGCGCCAGATGATCCGCGAGGCGCTCGCCCGCGCCGGCGGCGTGCAGACGCGGGCGGCCGAGCTGCTGGGGATCAGCGAGCGCGTCCTGCGCTACAAGCTCCGCAAGTACGGCATCACCGCGGGCTGAGCGCGGCCACGGGCTCGGGCTCCGCGGGGCGGGCGGCCCGCGCCCGGACGGCCGGGGATCGGGCCGCGGCAG
>JBBIOF010000109.1:0-7459 GCA_037443505.1 Candidatus Rokuibacteriota bacterium | reverse complement strand
CGGCTTTCCGCTTCGATCAGCTCCAGCGAACTGCGGATCTCCGCCAGGCGCGCCCGGGGCAGGGGCGACGCCTCCACGGGGGCCGGGTCGCCGTCGGGCCGGCCCGAGGCCAGCACGCTGCCGTCGGCGTCCACCACCAGCACGGGCTTGGCGATGAGCTCGGCCAGCGCGCGGCAGATGTCGCCCAGCTCCGTGGCCTCGAGCGCCACCGAGGTCAGGCGCGTGTGGATCCAGTCCGAGCGCTCGATGACCTCGTACTGCCGGCGGATGATCTCCTGGTTGATCACCTCCGTGAGCTCCGAGAACGAGACGTCGAAGGGCGCCTCGAGGACGGGCAGCGAGGCCCGCCGCGCCGCGTCCAGCACCGCCCGCGGCACCCGCGGGAAGAACCGCCCGGCGGCGAAGAGCACGGCGGCCACCCGGGTCTGCTCCAGCTCGCGCACGATGCGCCGCTGCTCGCGGGGCTCGGCCGGCCAGCTGTACGCGGTGGTCAGCAGCAGCTCGCCGCCGTGGATCCAGGGCAGGATCTCCGGCCAGATGTGCACCCAGCGGACCTCCCGGTCCAGCCCCGCCGAGCCGGCGGCCACCCGCACGCGCGACAGGGGCTCCAGGCCGAGGAGATCGCGGACGCGGATCATCGGGCCTGTCACACTATCACAAAAGGTCCCGGCCTCTCTTGTGACAGATCGCCCTTGCACCGGGCCTCTCGCCGCGGCTACCGTGTGCGCGCGTTCCTGGGAGCCAGCCCGAGCGGATGCCGCGAGCGAGCCGGAGTGGCAGGCGAGGCGCCCGCGCGGCCGGACCCGCCCCCCGCCGGGGACGGGACCGGGCGCGCGCGAGGCCGCCCTTCGTGACCATCGGCTGCCTGTACCCGATGGCGGGGCGGGCCGCGCGCTTCGGCCACGACTCGATGATCGCCGCCGAGCTGGCGGCCGAGGAGGTCAACGACGCGGGCGGCGTGCTGGGGCGGGAGCTCAGGCTGCTGTTCGCGGACGAGCGGAGCGATCCCACGTCGGCGGTGCAGGCCGCTGTGCGCTACGTGCGGGAGGACCTGGTCGACTTCCTCATGGGCGTCTACTCCAGCGCCGTGGGCCTGGCCGTCTCGTCGGTGGCCCGGGAGCTCCAGACGGTCTTCGTGGGCACCGAGCACGCCTCGAGCCGCCTGTCGCTGGAGGACTTCCACCCCTACTACTTCCGCGTGAGCACCAACACGCTGCAGTCCATGGCGGCCGGCGCCATCTATGCGGCCGGCCAGCCCTGGCAGAGCTACGTGTGGATCGCCGCCGACTACGAGTACGGCCACCGGCAGGCCGCCGAGTTCCGGGCGTGCCTGACCCGGCTCCGGCCCGACGTCCGCTTCGTGGAGGAGCTCTGGCCGAAGCTCTTCGCGCCGGGCTACCAGCCGCAGCTCGAGGCCATCGCGCGGACGCGGCCCGACGTGGTGGTCCACGGGTTCTCGGGCGGCGACGCGGTGGCCTTCACGGCCCAGGCGGCAGCGGCCGGCCTGTTCGACCTGGTGCCGGTGGTCGGCTTCGACGCCGGCGGCGACTACCAGGTGCTGGAGGCGCTGGGCGACCGGATGCCGGACGGCCTGATCCTGGGCGCCCGGCACCACCTGAACTTCCCCGACACCGAGCTGAACCGCCGGTTCGTCCGGCGGTTCCATCAGCGCGCCCAGCGCTACCCCTCGCACGCCGCCTGCGGGGCGTACGTGGGCGTGCACTTCGTGGCCGCCGCCCTGGCGCGGGCGGGGGTGGTGGGGGACGCCGAGGCGTTCATCGAGGCGGCGGAGGACCTGAAGCTGGCGACGCCGGGCGATCCCGAGGGGACCACCTCGCGGATCCGGGCGGTCGACCACCAGATCGTGCGCGACTACGCCATCGGGGTCACGGGGCCGAACCGCGCCTTCCCGCCGGCCACCCGGATGCTGGGGCGGTGGACGGTGATCGAGGGCGACCGGTTGCTGCCCGACGAGGACGAGGTCCGGAGACGCCGGCAGGCGGCGCGCTGAGGCGCCGCCCCGGGGGAGCGAGAGAGGAGACGAGCCATGCGAAGACCCAGGATGCTCGGACGACTGCGCGACGTCGTGGCGGCGCTGGCGGTGGCGGGAGCGGCTGTGGGCGCCGTCCAGGTGGCCGGCGTGGGCGACGCCGCGGCCCAGGCCCGGCCGGCCAGGGTCAGCATCGGGATCGTCACCTTCCTGTCCGGCGGCGCGGCCGGGCCGTTCGGCGTGCCGGCGCGGAACGGGGCGGAGATCCTGGTGGAGGCCCTGAACGAGGGGAAGGTGCCCGCCCCGTACGCGGAGAAGGGCCTCGGCGGCGTGCCCATCGAGACGGTCTTCGTGGACGAGGCCGGCGGCGCCACCCGGCAGGTGACGGAGCTCCGGAACCTGGTCCAGCGCCAGCAGGTGGACCTGGTCATCGGCTACATCTCCAGCGGCGACTGCCTGGCCGTGGCGCCCGTGGCGGAGGAGCTGAAGAAGCTCCTGGTGCTGTTCGACTGCGGCACGCCGCGGATCTTCGAGGACCGGGCCTACAAGTACGTCTTCCGCACCGCCGGCCACGCCGTGCTGGACAGCGTGGGGGCCGCCCGCTACGTGCTCGCCCGCAAGCCCGGCCTCAGGACCATCGCCGGCATCAACCAGAACTACGCGTGGGGCCAGGACTCGTGGAACGACTTCCGCGCCGCCATGCTCGCCCTGAAGCCCGACGTCAAGGAGGCGAGCGTCCAGTTCCCCAAGCTCTTCGCCGGCCAGTACGGCGCCGAGATCTCGGCCCTGCTGGGCGCCAACCCCGAGGTCGTGCACTCGAGCTTCTGGGGCGGCGACATGGAGGCCCTGATCCTGCAGGGGGCCCCGCGGGGGCTCTTCGACAAGACCCAGGTGCTGCTGACTCCGGGCGAGACCGTGCTGGCCCGGCTGGGCCGCCGGCTGCCCGACGGGATCATGGTGGGCGCCCGCGGGCCGCACGGGCCGTTCGCGCCCGACAACGAGCTCAACCGGTGGCTGATCGCGGCCTACCAGGACCGCTACAACACGCCGCCGACCTACCCCGTCTATCACATGGCCCAGGCCATCCTGGGCGTCAAGGCGGCCTGGGAGAAGGCGATGAAGGCGGCCGGCGGCCGGTGGCCGACCACCGACCAGGTCGTCGCGGCCCTCGAGCGCCTCACCTTCGAGTCGCCCAGCGGCCCCATCTCCATGTCCCTGGGCAACGGCCACCAGGCGGCGGAGCCCGTGGCCTACGGCGTCACGAAGTTCGACCAGGCCAGCGGGCGCTCGCGCGTCGTGGATGTCGTCCGGTACGACGCGGCCTGCGTCAACCCGCCGGAGGGCGTGAAGAGCCTGGACTGGATCACCTCCGGCTTCAAGGGCGCGAAGTGCCCGTGATCCGCGGCGAGGGAGGGGGGCGCCGTGCCCCCCTCCCGGCGCGCGGCGGGCGGGGCGCCGGGGCATGACCACCGCGGCCGCCATCCTGGTGGACGGCGTGATCTACGCCGCCTGGCTGTTCGTCATCTCGGTGGGCCTGTCGCTGATCTACGGCGTCATGCGCATCCTGAACGTCGCCCACGGCAGCCTGTACGCCCTCGGCGCCTACACCGCAGCCTCCCTGGTCATCGCCTGGTTCGGGGCCGGGGGCGCGCCGTGGGTGTCGTACCTCCTGCTGCTGCTGGCCGCGCTGGCCGTGGGCCTGGTGCTGGGCCCGCTGGTGGAGCGGGGCGTGCTCCGGTGGGCGTACGGCCGCGACGAGGTGGTGCTGCTCCTGGTCACCTACTCGGTCTTCCTGATCCTCGAGGACCTGACCAAGCTGGTCTGGGGCGTGGACCCCTACTACGCCTCCCAGCCGTACGCGCTGCTGGGCCGGGTCGCGGTGGCGGGGCTGGCCTACTCGGTCTACGACTTCGCGGTGGTGGGCTGCGCGCTCCTCGTGGGCGGGGGCCTCTGGGCCGTCTTCAACCGCACGCGGGCCGGCCGCCTGGTCCTGGCGGTGATCCACGACCGGGAGGTGAGCCTGGCCATGGGGATCAACGTGCCCCGCGTCTACGTGGCGGCCTTCGCGGCGGGCGCCGCGCTGGCCGCGCTGGGGGGCGCCATCACGGCCCCCATGATCTCCGTGGTGCCGGGGATCTCGGTGGAGATCATCGTGCTGGCCTTCGCCGTGGTGGTCATCGGCGGCCTGGGCAGCCTCGGCGGCGCCGCGCTGGGCGCGCTGATCGTGGGCCTGGTGCGCGCGGCCGCCGTACACACGCTGCCCCAGGCGGAGCTGTTCATCATCTACGCCGTCATGGCGCTCGTCCTGGCCCTGCGCCCGCACGGGCTCTTCGGGCGCGTCGAGCTCAGGCGCATCTGACGTGAGGGGCCGGCTCCGCGCGCTCGCCACCGCCGCCGGGACGCTGGCGCTCCTCCTGGCGGGCGCCGTGCTGCCCGCGTGGGCGCTCTTCCTGGGCACGGTGGCCCTGGCCAAGGGGCTCACCATCCTCGGCCTGGTGTTCCTCATGCGGGCCGGCCTGGTCTCCTTCGGCCAGGGGCTCTACTACGCGCTGGGCGCCTACGCCGCGGGGTTCCTGGGCGAGCACCTGGGGGTGACCGACGCCTTCGCCGTCCTGGGGGCGGGCGTGGTGCTGGCGGTGCTGGTGGCGGCGCTGGTGGGCGTCCTGATGGTCCAGTACCGCGAGATCTTCTTCGCGATGCTGAGCCTCGCCTTCTCCATGATCCTCTACGGCGTCCTGGTGAAGACCCAGACCTTCGGGTCCACCGACGGGATCAACGTGCCGCCCGCCACCTTCCTGGGCTGGGCCCCCGCGGCCGGCCGCCTCCGCGTGGCGCTCTACCTGCTCACGGTGCTGGCGGGGGCGGCGGCCGTGGCGGCCGCGCGGCGCTACGCGCTGTCCACGCTGGGCTCCCTGGCCCACGCCATCCGGGACAACGAGATCCGCGTCGAGTACCTGGGCGCCTCCGTGGCGCGCGCCATCTACGTCAAGTACCTGCTGGCCGCCGGGCTGGCGGGGCTGTCGGGGGGCCTGGTGGCCCTCACCGTCGGCCACATCGACCCCGAGATGGCCTACTGGACCACCTCCGGGGAGTTCGTGTTCGTGGCCCTGCTGGGCGGCACCGGCAACGTGCTGGCGCCCATGCTGGGCTCCGTGGTCTTCGAGGTGGCCCGGAGCTACGCCTACGCCTACTCGCCTTACACCTGGCAGATGCTGCTGGGCCTCCTCATGCTCGCGGTGATCCTCTTCGTGCCCCACGGCCTGGGCTCCCTGGCCGAGCGGTGGAGCGCGCGCCGGGCGCGATGACGGCCATCCTGGAGACGGCGGGGCTCACCAAGCGCTTCGGCGCCGTCACGGCGGCGGAGGGGCTCGACGTGCGCATCGCGTCCGGCGCGGTGGTGGGCATGATCGGGCCCAACGGGGCGGGGAAGACCACCTTCCTCAACATCGTCACGGGGTACCTCGAGCCCGACCGCGGCAGCGTCCGGTTCCGCGGCCGGGAGATCACCGGGCTGGGGCCGCGGGCCATCGCCGCCCTGGGCATCGCCCGCTCCTTCCAGATCCCGCAGCTCTTCGGGAGCCTCACCGCGCTGGAGAACATGCTCGTGGCGCGGCGGCTCGCCTCGGGCGCCGTTCGCGACTTCTGGCGCCCGCTCCACGACCGGGCCCTGGCCGAGGAGGCCCTGGCCGCGCTCCGCCGGCTCGGGCTCGACCGCCTGGCCCACCAGACGGTGGGCACCCTGCCGGAGGGCGCGCGCAAGCTCCTGGACATCGCCCTGGCCCTGGTGCGCCGCCCCGGCCTCCTGCTGCTCGACGAGCCCACCAGCGGCGTGAGCGTCAAGGAGAAGTTCGCCCTCTTCGACGTGCTCGTGGGCGTGCTGCGCGCGGACGGGGTGACCGCCATCTTCGTGGAGCACGACATGGAGGTGGTGGCCCGGTACGCCGACGAGGTGCTGGCGTTCGCGGACGGCCGCGTGCTCGCCCGGGGGGCGCCAGCGGACGTGCTGCGCGACCCGGCCGTCCGCCGCCTGGTGGTGGGGACGGAGGACTGACGGCGTGCTCCGGGTGGACGGCCTCCGCGTCGGCATCGGCTCCGTGGTGATCCTGCGCGGCCTCGCCTTCCAGGTGCCCGCCGGCGCGATCGTGGGCCTGGTGGGCCGCAACGGGGCGGGCAAGACGACGACGCTCCGGAGCCTGATGGGCCTGCTGCCCCCGAGCAGCGGGCGCATCGAGCTGGACGGCCGCGACCTGGGCCGGGTGCCGGCGCACGCCCGGGCCGCCCTCGGCATCGGCTACATGCCCGAGGACCGGCGGCTCATCCCGCAGCTCACGGTGGAGGAGAACGTCCTGGTGCCCGCGTGGGCCAACCGCCTGCGCGACGCGGGCGAGCGGCTGCGCCGCGTGTACGCCGCCATCCCGGAGGTGGAGGCGCTGGCCGGCCGCCGGGCCGTCCAGCTCTCCGGCGGCCAGCAGAAGCTGGTGGCCCTGGCCCGCGCGCTGGTGGTCGGCACCCGGCTGCTGCTCCTCGACGAGCCCTTCGAGGGCGTCGCCCCGGCCCTGTCGCGGCGGCTCGGGGAGGTGATCGCCGGGCTCCGGGGCACCGGGCTCGCGGTGCTGGTCGCCGAGTCGGACCTGAAGCACGTGGCCAGGCTGGTGGAGCGGACCTACGTGATCGAGCGCGGGGAGATCGTGCCGAACGGCGCCGGGACGGGCGCCGCGTGAGACCACACCCCCAGAGGAGGAGGACCATGGACGAGACGAGGAGGCGTGAGCGCCACAACGCGGCGGGGATCGACCGCCGGCGGCTGCTCCGGGGCGGGGCGGCCCTCGCCGGCGCCGCGATCGCCGGAGCACCGTACGTGATCGCCCGTCCGGCCGGCGCCCAGGAGAAGGGGCCGATCCGGCTGGGCAACATCGAGCCGCTGTCGGGCCCCTACGCCGACTCCGGCCGCGACGAGATGGAGGGTGCCCAGCTCGCCAACGAGGAGTTCAACGCCCGCGGCGGCGTGCTGGGGCGGAAGGTCGAGATGATCACCGAGGACGCTCCCTCCAACCCCGGCATCGGGGTGCAGAAGGCCATCAAGCTCATCCAGCGCGACCGGGTCCACTTCCTCACCGGGACGCTCACGTCCAGCGTGACCGTGGCCGTGAGCGACGTGGCGGCCAAGGAGCGGGTGCTCTTCATGGCCTTCGGCAGCCACGCCGACGACACCACCGGCTCCCGCTCCCACCGGACCACCTTCCGCACCACCGCCCAGAACTACATGCTCTCCACGGCGGTGGCGACGTGGATCGGCAAGAACTGGAAGCCGAAGACGGTCTACCACCTCACCGCCGACTACGTGTGGGGGCACTCGGCCCGCGACTCCATGAACCGCGTCCTCGGGCGCTTCGGCGTCAAGGAGATCGGCAACGACTTCTTCCCGCTGGGCACCAGCGACTTCTCCTCGCTCCTCATCAAGGTGCGGGG
>JBBIOF010000108.1:0-7472 GCA_037443505.1 Candidatus Rokuibacteriota bacterium | reverse complement strand
GGGGCGCCGCGGATCGGCCGGGGCGCCCCGGGCCTCGGCGCGGCCCGGGGGCGGGAGCCCCCACCGTCTCAGGAGCGGGGCGCGCTCCTGCGAGCGGGTCGCCGGTCCGCAACGGCCGGCGGGGCCGGCGCGACGGGGTCCAGCACCCGCGTGTGCTTCTTGAGGAACCGGATCGCCAGGAACGCGGCGGCGCCCAGCCCGGCCGCGACGGTCCACACGGGGTCGAGGGTGAACGCGCCGCTCTCGTGGAGATCCTCGACCACGTCCAGCAGGCACGGGGTGACCAGGATCACGGTCAGCCCGTAGAACTCCCGCCGCACCGCCACCCGCCAGTCGAAGGCCCGGGCCGCGGGCTCGTAGCCGGACGGGGCGGGGACCACGGCCGGCACCCTGGCCGCCCAGGCCTCGAAGGCCTGGCCGAACCGCTCCCGCAGGTACTGCTCCTCGCGCTCGGCGATGAGCCCGTAGTACCCGATCGCCAGCGCGGCCACCACCGCCGGGGCGACCCAGGCGTGCGTGAACAGCGCGAGCCCCACCACGATGACGCCGTTGGCCAGGTAGAGCGGGTGCCGGACCATCGAGTAGGGGCCCGTGGTGTTGAGCGTCGCCGCCTTCTGGGCGCGGGTGTTCCGCCCGGAGGTCCCGGGGGCGGCCACCCCGACCGTCCACACCCGCAGGGCGAGACCGGCCAGCGCGAGCGCCACGCAGCCGGCCTCCCATGCGAGGTCCGCCGCGTGCGTACCGAACGGGTACTGGAAGCGCGCGATGGCCACCAGCACCAGGGGGGCGAGGGACAGGGGCAGGTAGCTGCGCCAGCGGAAGCAGAAGTCGCCGGCCCGCGTGGCGAGGGCGCGGTCGCCGGGCCGCGCCGTCACGGCGCCAGGACCTGGCCGGAGCCAGCGGCGTGGAAGGTGCCGCCGTCCACCACCACGGCCCCGTTGACCACGACGTAGGGGATGCCCGTGGGATAGCGGTGGGGGTCGGCGAAGGTCGCCTCGTCCCGCACCGTGCGCGGGTCGAACACCGCCAGGTCGGCCGCGTACCCGGGGCGCAGCAGGCCGCGGTCCGCCAGGCGGAGGCGGGCCGCCGCCATCCCTGTCATCTTGTGCACGGCCGTCTCGAGCGAAAAGAGCTTGCGCTCCCGCGCGTACTCGCCGAGCACGCGGGGGAACGTCCCGTACATCCGCGGGTGCGGCCTGCCGGCGTGGGGCCCCGGCCCCGCGGCGAGCCCCAGCGAGTCGGAGCCCACCATGATGGCGGGGTGCGCGAGCACCCGCGCGACGTTGTCGGGGCTCTGGGAGAACACGACCATCGAGACCGTGGCGCGCTGCTCCAGCAGGAGGTCCATCATCGCCTCGGCCGGGGTGGTGCCGGCCGCCCGCGCCAGGGCCGCGAGGCTCATCCCCTCCAGCTCCCGCCGCGCGCACGTGGCGACCTGGATCTCGTCGAAGCCCACGGCGCCCATGGCCATGGTCCGCCAGCGCTCGCCGTCCACCAGACACTCCTCCACGATCCGCCGCCGGGCCGCCCGGTCCGCCAGGCGCTCCAGCAGCCGGCCCGTCCCGCCGTCGTGGACCCAGGCGGGCAGCAGGTTGTCCATCTTGGTGCTGCCGGCGTGGTAGGGGTAGACGTCGCCGCTCACGTCCACGCCGCGGGCGCGGGCGGCGTCGATCATCGCCAGCGCCTCCCCGATCTTCGACCAGTTCTCCCGCCCGGCGGCCTTGACGTGGGCGATCTGCACGCCCACCCCGGCCTCCTCGCCGATGCGGATGGCCTCGGCGATGGAGTCGAGCAGCATGGCCGACTCGCCGCGGATGTGGGAGAAGTAGAGCCCGCGCCGGGCCGCCATGGAGCGGGCCAGCGCGACCAGCTCCTCCGTGGTGGCGTAGGCCGACGGCGGGTAGACGAGGCCGGTGGAGAAGCCGAAGGCCCCGGCGTCCAGCGCCTCGGCCAGCAGGCGCTCCATCCGGCCGAGGTCGTCGCGACCCGCCGGACGGTTGTCCGGTCCGATGGCGGCCAGCCGCAGCGCGCCGTGGCCCACGAAGTGGACGACGTTGATGGAGGGGCGGGCCGCCCGCAGGACGTCCAGGTACTGCCCGAAGGTCTCCCACCGGACCTCGAGGCGCGCCCCGATGCCCCCCGCCCACGCGCGCAGCTGCTCCCGGCGGCCGGCCGCGACGGGCGCGGGCGAGAAGGAGCACATCCCGACGACCTCGGTGGTGCATCCCTGGCGGACCTTGGACTCCGCGGCCGGGCAGTCCAGATAGAAGAGGTCGGAGTGCGAGTGGGCGTCGATGAACCCGGGGGCCACCACGAGGCCCGTGGCGTCGATGACGCGGTCCGCCTGGCCCGGCAGGCCGGGGCCGACGGCCGCGATCCGGCCCCCCTCCACCGCCACGTCGGCCGGCCGCCCGGGCGCCCCGGTGCCGTCGATGACGGTCCCGCCGCGGAAGAGCAGCGTCCAGGCCACTGCTATTCCTCGACGATGGTGACGGCCCGCATCCGGTCGCCCTGGGCGATGCGGTCCACGTGCTCCATGCCCGCCACCACCTGCCCGAACACGGTGTAGCTGCCGTCCAGGTGCGGCTGGGGGCCGAAGGTGATGTAGAACTGGCTGCCCGCCGAGTCCGGGTGCTGGCTCCGTGCCATGGCCACCGTCCCCCGCACGTGCCTGCGCTGGCTGAACTCGGCCTTGATGGTGTAGCCGGGACCGCCCGTGCCGTTGCCCCGGGGGTCCCCGCCCTGCACGACGAAGCCGGGCACCACCCGGTGGAAGGTGAGGCCGTCGTAGAAGCCCTGGCGGGCCAGCTTCACGAAGTTCTCCACGGTCCTGGGCGCGTCCTCGGGGAAGAACTCGATGCGAATCTCGCCGCCCTTCTCCAGCTCGATGACGGCCGTCTGCTTCACGCCGCCCTCCTCACCTGTCCGTGATGGTCACGGTCTTGATGCGGTCCCCGACCCGGATGCGGTCCACCACGTCCATGCCCCCGACCACGCGGCCGAACGCGGTGTACTGGCCGTCCAGGTGCGCCGCCCGCCCCAGCATGATGTAGAACTGGCTGCCCGCCGAGTCCGGGTCGCGGCCGCGGGCCATGCCCACCACCCCGCGCTCGAACGGGCGCCGGTTGAACTCGGCCTTGATGGTGTAGCCCGGGCCGCCGGTGCCCAGGCGGGGGTCGCCGGGCGGCAGCGTCCGGGACAGCGGGTCGCCGCCCTGGACGACGAAGCCCGGCTCCACCCGGTGGAACGTGGTCCCGTCGTAGAAGCCCTTGCGCGCCAGCGCGACGAAGTTCTCGACCGTCCTCGGCGCGTCGGCGGGGAAGAGCTCGATGGTGATCTCCCCGCCCCGCTCCATGGCGAGCACCGCCCGGGGCGCCCGCGGCGCCTCCGCGGCCGCCGCGCCGGCGAGCCACGTCAGGAGGGCGACCATCCCGAGCACGCGAGCGCGCATGAGCATCCTCCGCCGCCTGGAAGTGCGCGCCATTATACATGCTAGGATGGAACGGATGCAGCAGCGCGACGACGTCCGCAACATCGCCATCATCGCCCACGTGGACCACGGCAAGACCACCCTGGTGGACGCCATGCTGTGGCAGTCGGGGCTCTTCCGCGCCAACGAGTCAGTGCCCGAGCGGATCATGGACTCCATCGACCTCGAGCGCGAGAAGGGCATCACCATCATGGCCAAGAACACGGCCGTCACCTACCGGGGCATCCGCATCAACATCGTGGACACGCCCGGCCACGCCGACTTCGGCTCCGAGGTGGAGCGGACCCTCACCCTGGTGGACGGGGTGCTGCTGCTGGTGGACGCGGCCGAGGGGCCGCTGCCCCAGACCCGGTTCGTGCTCAAGAAGGCGCTGGAGGCGGCCCTGCCGCCCATCGTCGTGGTCAACAAGATCGACCGGTCCGACGCCCGGCCGGCCGAGGTCCTGGACGAGATCTACGACCTCTTCATCGACCTGGACGCCACCGAGGACCAGCTGGACTTCCCGGTGCTCTACACCAACGCGCGGGCCGGGACGGCCACGCGCGACCTCCGGGAGCCCGGCCGGTCCCTGGAGCCCCTGTTCGAGACCATCGTCGCCACGGTGCCGGCACCGCGGTTCGACCCGGCCGTGGGCCTGCAGCTCCGGGTGGCGATGCTGGACTGGGACGACTACGTGGGGCGCCTGGTCATCGGCCGGATCGTCAACGGCGGCGTGCGCCAGGCCGACCGCGTGGCCGTGGTGCACCGGGACGGGTCCGTGGAGCCGGCCAAGGTCACGGTGCTCTACGGCTACGAGGGGCTCAGGCGCGTGGAGATCCGCGAGGCCCGCGCGGGAGACCTGGTGGCCATGGCCGGCATCGACGCCGTGGAGATCGGCGAGACCGTGGCCGACGCCGAGCGTCCCGTCGGGCTGCCGCTCATCCGCATCGACGAGCCCACCGTGTCCATGCTCTTCTCCGCCAACTCGTCGCCCTTCGCCGGCCGGGAGGGGCGGTTCGTCACCTCGCCCCAGCTCCGCGAGCGGCTGTGGAAGGAGCGGCGCATCAACGTGGGCATCCGCGTGGAGGAGACCGACTCGCCCGACACCTTCCGCGTCTCGGGCCGCGGGGAGCTCCAGCTCGCCATCCTGATCGAGATGATGCGGCGCGAGGGCTACGAGCTGGAGGTGGGCAAGCCGCAGATCATCACGCGCCAGCAGGACGGGCAGGTGCTGGAGCCCATGGAGCACCTGGTGATCGACATCCCCGAGGAGTACATCGGGGCCGTCACCCAGAAGCTCGGGCCCCGCCGGGCGGTGATGGTGAAGATGGTCAACCACGGCACCGGCCGGGTGCGCCTGGAGTACCGGATCCCGGCCCGCGGCCTGATCGGCTACCGCACGGAGTTCCTCACGGACACCCGGGGGACCGGCCTCCTCAACCACCTCTTCGACGGCTGGGACGCCTGGCAGGGGGAGATCGCGCACCGCCAGAACGGCGCCCTGGTGGCGGATCGCCCGGGGCGGACCACCGCCTACGCCATCGACCACCTCCAGGCCCGCGGCGTCATGTTCCTGGGGCCGGGCGAGCAGGTCTACGAGGGACAGATCGTCGGCGAGAACTCCCGGGACAACGACCTGGACGTCAACATCACCAAGGAGAAGAAGCTCACCAACGTCCGCTCGTCCACGGCCGACGAGGCCGTCAAGCTGACCCCGCCCCGCGTCATGAACCTCGAGCAGTGCCTGGAGTGGATCCGCGAGGACGAGCTGCTCGAGGTGACGCCCCGGTCCCTGCGCCTGCGCAAGCGGGACCTCGGCGGGCGCCGCCGCTTCTAGCCCGCCGCCCGGGCCGGAGACGTTCTGTCCCGGTCGGGGCAGGATTTGCCTCACCCCGGCCGCGCCGGCCGCCGCCCGCGCCGGCAGGCCGCCGCGACTAACTCAGCGCCGATGCGGCGTTCCGGACCATGCCACCCCGCGCGAGCCCTCCGGCGAGGTGTTTGCAATGGTGTGGAGACGGCAGGACTCGTGAGCTGAGAGGTGCAGGCATGGGTCGGCTCACTCCGGACGAGCGTCGCCGCGTCTTCCTCGCGCAGCAGCGGGCACAGGAGATGATGCTCGCCCGCGCCCGGGCGACGGCGCCGCCCGCGCCCCGGACCCGCACGGGCCGCATCCTGAAGACGGTGGCCGTCGTGGCGCTCCTGGGCGTCGCGGCCGTCGCGGCGCACGCCATCGAGTTCCACCCGCCGGCGTCGCTCGTCGAAGCCTTCCTGCCGAGGCGGTAACCGCCTCCCCGAGGCCGAGGCCCCTCCCCGGCCACCGCCCCGCACCACGGCGGCGGTCCACTTTTTGTGCTTTCCCGCTCCGCCGGCCGGAGCCATCCTGCCCGCAACGCAGGAGGTGCACCATGGTCCCTCGACCGGCTCTCGAGACCGAGCGTCGCGACGCCGCCGTCCTCGGCGATGCGGTCCTCGCCGATCTCGCGCGGCACTTCCGCGGCGAGCTGATCCGCCCCGGCGACCCGCAGTACGACGCCGCGCGCCGCGTCTGGAACGGCGCCATCGATCGCCATCCCGCGCTCATCGCCCGGTGCACCGGCGTCGCCGATGTCCAGGCCGCCGTCCGGTTCTCGCGGGAGCGCGATCTGCCCGCCGCGGTGCGAGGCGGCGGCCACAACGTCGCCGGCACCGCGGTGTGCGATGCGGGAGCGGTCATCGATCTCTCGCCGATGAAGGGCCTGTGGGTCGATCCCGCCGCTCGCACGGCGCGGGCGCAGGCGGGACTCCTCTGGGGCGAGTTCGACCGCGAGACCCAGGCCTTCGGGCTCGCCACGCCCGGCGGGATCGTCACCCACACGGGCATCGCCGGTCTCACGCTCGGCGGCGGGCTCGGCTGGCTCATGCGTCGGTATGGCCTCACCGCCGACAATCTCCTCTCGGCCGACGTGGTCACCGCCGACGGCGAGTTCCTCCGGGCCAGCGCCGGGGAGCACCCCGACCTCTTCTGGGGCCTCCGAGGTGGCGGCGGCAACTTCGGCGTGGTCACGTCCTTCGAGTACCGGCTGCATCCCGTCGGCCCGGTCGTCCTGGCAGGCCTGGTCCTCCACCCGGCGGCGCGGGCCCGGGACGTCCTCGACTTCTACCGCGACTTCATCGCCAGCGCGCCCGACGAGCTGATGACGATCGTGGTCCTCAGGATGGCACCGCCCGCGCCGTTCCTGCCAGCGTCGGTCCACGGACAGCCGGTGGTGGTCATCGGCGCCTGCTACGCGGGCCCCGTGGAGGAGGGCGAGCGCGCGGTGGCCCGGCTGCGCCGGTTCGGCGCGCCGCTGGCGGACGTGATCCGCCCGACGCCCTACGTCGCACACCAGGCGCTGCTCGATCCCACCGCCCCCCACGGGCTCGGCTACTACTGGAGGTCGGAGTACCTGCCGCCGCTCGGCGATGCCCTGATCGACACCCTCCTCGAGCATGCCTGGCGCGTCGTGACGCCGGAGTCCTACACGATCATGTTCCACCTGGGTGGCGCCGTCGCGAGACAGGACGCGGAGAGATCGGCCTTCGAGGACCGGCGGGCCACGCATGCAATGGTCATCGACGCGGTCTGGTCGGAGCCTGCCCGGGCGCCCGCGTGCATCGCTTGGACCCGGGACTTCTGGGAGGCGGTCCGCCCGCACGCCACGGGGCGTATCTACGTGAACTTCCTGGGCGAGGAGGGGCAGGATCGGGTGCGGGCGGCCTACGGCGAGGCGAAGTACGAGCGGCTGCGCGCGCTCAAGCGGAAGTACGACCCGACGAACTTCTTCCGCCTGAACCAGAACATCACGCCCTAGGCGGCGCCGGGCGGGAGCCGGCCCACCGCCGGGACGGCCGGCTCCTCCGCCGCGGGATCGACCGCGCGGTGCCGCGCCGACCCGCCCGCGGACGATCCCCTGCGCGGGGTCGCTCAGCCCGCGAGCCCGGTGGCGAGCAGCAGCGCCAGCCCCGTGACCAGCGTGGCGGCCAC
>JBBIOF010000107.1:0-7473 GCA_037443505.1 Candidatus Rokuibacteriota bacterium | reverse complement strand
CGGCGGCCTCGAGCACGGCGTCCAGGCGCCGCGCCAGCTCGGCGGGCGGCAGCTTCGCCTCGGCGCGATAGGTCACGCCGAGCAGTTCGGCGTAGCCCGCGGGGTTCCAGCCGTGCACCGCGCGGTCGCCGAGCACGACGGCGGGCACCAGGGGCACGCCCAGCGCGCGGAGCTCGACCAGTGCTGCCGGGTCCGCCTGCACGTCCACGGAGTCGAACTCGACTCCCCAGGACGCGAGCAGCTCCCGCGTCCTGGCGCAGGAGGATCAGCCGGGGCGGTGGAAGAGCCGCGGCCGGGCCGGCGTCCCCACTTCTACCGCCCCCGGAACGCCGGCGCCTGCTTGCTCGCGAAGGCGGTGACGCCGGCCCGGAAGTCCTCCGTCCGTCCGCTGGCGGCGATGGCCTGCGCTTCCAGCTCCATCTGCGTCTCCAGGCTCTCCCACGTGGCGTGGTGGAACAGCCGCTTGGCCCCGGCGAAGGCCTTCGTGGGCCCCTGGGCCAGCTCGCGGGCCACGCCCTCGGCGGCCGACCGCAGCTCGGCGTCCGGCACCACGCGCGTGACCAGCCCCCACTCCAGGGCCTCGCGCGAGGTCAGGACGCGGTTGGTGAAGTAGAGCTCCATGGCCCGCCTGAGGCCGATCAGGCGGGGCAGCAGGTAGGACGAGCCGCCGTCCGGGGTGGCGGCGATGCGGGAGTACGCCATGGTGAAGCGGGCGGACTCGGCCGCGAGCACCAGGTCGCCACACAGCGCGAGCCCGAGCCCTCCGCCCGCGACGACGCCGTTGACCGCCGTGACCACGGGCCGGTCGCTCCGGCACAGGCGCGACACGGCCCCGTGCAGGTAGGTCGTCAGCTCCTTGATCAGCCCGGGCACCCGCTCCCCGCTGTCCGCGAACTCCTTGACGTCGCCGCCGCCGCAGAAGGCCCTGCCGGCCCCCGTGAGGAGGACGCACCGCACCCCGGGGTCCTCGTCCACCTCCAGCACCGCCTGGTAGATCTCGCGCCCCACGGCCAGGTTGAAGGCGTTGTAGGCGTCCGGACGGTTCAGGGTGATGGTGGCCACCTGGTCACGGCGGTCGACGAGCACGTGCTGGTAGAGCATCAGGGCTCCTCCTCTCCTCCACTGGCCCGCGGGCGTCGCGAGGCGACGCGCGCGATGGCATCCATGAGCTCCTGGATCTTCACCGGCTTGGTGAACACGCCGGCCACGCCGTGGGCGCGCCGCTCCTCCTCCGCGACCTCCACGCCGAAGCCCGTGACGACGAAGATGGGGACGTCCGGCGCCGCGGCGCGCACCGCCGCGGCCACCTCCCAGCCCGAGACGCCGGGCATGGCGAGGTCGGTGAAGACCACGTCGAAGGGCTCGGCCCGGAACCGCTCGATGGCGGTGGCGCCGTCGCCGACCACCACGGCGCTGTGGCCGGCGGTCTCCAGCACGTCGCCGATCACCGCGCCCACCGCCGCCTCGTCGTCCACCACCAGGCACCGCAGGGGGCGCGGCGGCGCCAGGGCCTCGCCCGGCGGGCTCGCGGCCGGCATCGCCGCCTCGGCCGGCGGGAACAGCAGGCGGAACGTGGTCCCCCGTCCCACCGCGGACTCCACCGAGACGGTGGCCCCGTGGCGGGACAGGATCCCGTAGGTGATGGAGAGCCCGAGCCCGGTGCCCTGCGGCCCCTTGGTGGTGAAGAAGGGATCGAAGATCCGGTCGCGGACCTCCTCGGAGATCCCCACCCCGGTGTCGCTCACCGTCACCTCCACGCCGCCCTCCACCACGGCGGTGGCCAGCGCGAGCGCGCCTCCGGAGGGCATGGCATCCACGGCATTGAGGATCAGGTTCGTCATCGCCTCCCGCAGCTCGGCGGGGTCGCCGGCCACCGGGGGCAGGGGCACCAGGCGCGTCTCCACCTCGATGACGACGCCCCGGCGGAGCGACTCCTCGCGCCACCGCGACTGCGTGAGCTCCAGGGCGTCGCGGACGATCTCGTTGAGGTCCACCGCCACCCGGGGCTGGTCGCGGCGCACGCGGGCGAACTCCTGGAGCCGGCGCACCGTCTGGGCCCCGTCCGACGCCGACCGCTCGATGACCTGGAGCCACTGGCGGAGCCGCGGGTCCTCCACGTAGCGGAGCAGGAGCTGGGAGCGCCCCAGGATGGCCGCCAGCAGGTTGTTGAAGTCGTGGGCGACGCCCGAGGCCATCTCGCCCAGCGCACGCAGCTTCTCCGTGCGGACCAGGTGGTCCTGGGCGGCGGCGAGCTCGCCGTAGGCCCGCGTCCGCTCCTCGTAGAGGCGGGCGCTCCGGAGCGCCAGGGCCGCCAGGTCGGCGATGTTGCTCACCAGCCGCTCGTCGGCGTCGGTGAAGGGCCGGCTGTCCCGGCTCACCGTGAGCACGCCCAGCACCGCGTCGCCGGCGATCATCGGCGCGCCGATCCAGTGGCGGGGCCCCACCAGGCCGGGCAGCAGGGGCAGGCCCCGGCGCTCGCACTCGCCGCGGTAGTCGTCGGTGCGGAACGGGCGCCGGGTCTCCAGCACCGCGGGCAGCAGCCCCGTCCGCCGGGGGTAGCGCCGGGGCTCGGGCTGCTCGACGCCCCCGTGGTACCGGAGCGCCACCTCCACCTCGTCGCTCCGCTCGTCCAGGAACAGCACGACGACCTTCTCGGCGTCCAGCACCCGCGGCACCTCGGCGCGGATGGTCGCCAGGAGCGCGTCGCGATCGAGCTCGCCGGTGACCGCCCGCGAGATCCGGTGGAGCACCGACAGCTCCTGGACCCGCTGCCGGTTCTCCTGGAACAGCCGCGCGTTCTCCAGCGCCACGCCCGCCTGGCCGGCGATGGCCTCCACCAGCGACAGCTCGGCGGCCGAGAACTCCCGCGGCTCGTCCCACCAGACGGCGATGAATGCGGCGATCATCCGGTCCTTCACCCGGATGGGCGCGAAGAGCTGGGCCCGGTGCGGGACCGCCTCCAGCAGCGGGGCCGGGATCCCGGGGTCGCGGGGCGCGTCCGCGGTGAAGACGGGCCGCCCCGTGCGGGCGGCCTCGGCGTAGAGCGGGTGCTGCACCGTGGACAGCCGCACGGCCCGGGCCCCCGCCAGGAACGCGGGGCGCATCCGGTAGGCCGCGGTCGGCCGGAGCCACTCCCCGTCCTCTTCCAGCATGAAGATGCCCGTGCAGTCGGCGCGCACGGCCCGGGCGACCTGGCGCAGGAGGTGGCGGATCAGCACGTCGAAGTCCAGCGTGGACAGTGCGCGGCCCACCGCCAGCAGGGTCTCCGTCTCGGCCAGCCTGAGCTCCCGCTGGCGGGCCAGCTCCGCGTTCTCCTGGGCCAGGCCCACCTGGGCCGCCACGCCCTCGAGCAGCCGGATCTCGGCGGGCGGGAACGCCCGCCCGGGCCGCCACCAGACCAGGAACAGCCCGCCCACCATGGCGCCGCGCACCCGCGTGGGCGCGAACAGCACGGAGAGCGGGGGCAGACGGCGGATCCACTCCTCGTCGAAGCGGGGATCGTGGTGCGCGTCGTCGCTCCAGGCCGCCGAGCCGGAGGCGGCCGCCGCGCGGACGAAGGGGAACCGCGACAGCACGATGGGGTGCCGCCGGAACAGGTCGCGCAGCTCCTCGGGTACCCGGTAGCCCACCAGCGGCCGGAGCTGCTCGCCCCGCTCGTCGAGCACGCAGGCCCCCACCATGTCGGCACCGAACGCCCGACAGACCTCGCGCGCGACGCGGCGCATCGCCTCGTCCACCGGGCCGGGCTGCGAGAACGCCTGGGCGACCGCCAGGAGGGTGGTGGTCTCGCGCAGCCGCTCCCGCGCCTCGGCGAACAGCCGGAGGTTCTCCAGGGACAGGGCGAGCTGGCCTGCCACCCCCGCCGCCAGCTCCACCTGCCAGGGCTCGAAGCCGCCGGGGCCCACGCACCGGTCCAGGACCATGGCGCCGATCACGCGGTCCTGGCGCAGCAGCGGCACCATCATCATCGCGCGCGCCCCGAGGGCCTCGGCCCACGCCGCGGGGACCAGGTCGCTGGCGGCGGCGTCGTCCACGACCACCGGACGGCGGATGTCCCGCACGCGGAGTCGCAGCGGCAGCGTCTCGAAGGGGGCCGCCGCCAGGCGGGCGAAGGCGGCCCGAGCGGCCGCGGCGTCCCGCCCGTCCGCGAACTGCACGGTGAGCGGCCGGATCTCCCAGCCCTCCCACCGCTCCAGCGCGCACCGGTCCACGCGGCAGACCTCGGCGATCTTGCGCGCCGCCCGCTCCAGCAGGTGCTCGCTCTCCAGCGTGGAGTTGAGGATCTCGGCCACCTCGAGGAGCGCCCGGGTCTGCTCCAGGCGCCGGGTGGTCTCGGCGTAGAGCCGGGCGTGGTCCATGGCCACCGCCGCCTGGGCCGCCAGCGAGGCCAGGATGACGGTGCTCTCCGGCGTCATGGCGGCCGGCACCGCGCGGCTCACGCCGAACGCCCCCAGCACCCGGTCCCCGATCGCGATTGGGTACGCGGTGAGGTACCGGAGGCCGCACCGGAGCATCGCGTCGGCCCCCACGATGCGCTCGTCGCGCTCGATGTCGGTCCAGAGCAGGGGCTCGCGGTGGAGGATCGCCCAGCCCACGCCGCCCCGGCCGGGGGGTAGCTCGTTCGGCAGGTCGCTCGCGATCGGGTGCTCGCCGTGGGTCAGGGACCGCCGCAGGCAGCCCCGGTCGGGGTCGAACTCCCAGATGCTCACGTGCGGGGCATCGAGCAGCCGCGCGACCGCCGCGGCGATGTTGCGGAGCACCTCGTCCATCTGCAGGGAGGAGGACACCAGACGGTTGACCTCGTCGAGCGCCCGGAGCCGCTCCCCGTACTCGCGCGCCTCCCGGTAGACGCCGGCGTTGCGGATGGCCACGGCGGCGTGCTCGGCCAGCCGGACGAGCGCGCCCTCCTCCCGCTCGGTGAAGGGCCGGGGCGCGCGGCGGTCGGCGTAGAGCAGGCCCTCGATGCGGTCCCCGATCCGGATGGGCACGACCAGCATCGCGACCTGCCCCTCGCGCTCGGCGAGGGGCAGGTAGTGGGGCGAGATGCGCGGGTCGTCCAGGTAGTTGTCCGTGCGGAAGGGCCGCCCGGTCAGGAGCACCTGGCCCCCGGTCCCCTTGCCGGGCTCGATGACGACCTCCTCCCAGGACTGGCGGAGGAGGCCCCCGGTGTACCGGAAGCGGAAGCGGTCGGAGCCCGGCTCGCGCAGCGCGATGCGGGCGGTGTCGCTTGCGGCCAGCTCCCGGGCCCCCTCCACCACCCGCTGCAGCACCGTGTCGAGGTCGAGCGAGGCGCCGATGCTGCCGGCCACGGCGGCCAGCACCTCGGCCTCCCGCCGGCGCTGCTCGGTCTCCTCGTGCAGCCGCGCGTTGTCCAGCGCCAGCGCGGCCTGGTCGGCGAACGCCTGGAGCAGAGCGATCTCGTGCTCCCGGAAGGAGCGGACCGCCGGCTCGGCGAGCGTCAGCACCCCGAGCACCTGGCCCTTGGCCCGGAGCGGCGCCGCCAGGAACGCGCGGTGGCCCGATGAGGTCAGGAGCGCCCGCAGCTCGTCCGTGAGGACGATCCCGGGATCGGTCATGATGTCCGCCGTCCACACCGGCCGCCCCTCGGCGAGCGCCCGGCCCGCGATGCCGACGCCCGGGGGCAGGACGTTGCCCGGCCTGAAGTGGCCGCGCGAGTCGCCGGCGTAGGCGATGGCCGTCAGCGAGCCGTCGGGCCCAGCCAGGCGCAGGCCCGCCGAGGCGGAGGGGAAGAACCGCCCCACGCTGTCCACGATCCGCCCGCACACGGCCGCGACGTCGAGGCTCTCGGTCAGGCTGCGCGCCAGGCGGGCCAGCTCCTCGGCCTCCCGCAGCCGCCGCTCGGTCTCCTCGTGCAGCCGCGCGTTCTCCAGGGCGATGGCCGCCTGGTCGGCAAACGCCCGGGCCAGGCGGACGTCGTCCGGCGTGAAGGCCCGCCCGGTGCGGTCCCGGATGCCCAGCACGCCCAGCACGCGGTCCCGGACGCTCAGGGGGACGGCCAGCATCGCGCGCTGCTCCGACCGCTCGTTGCGGGCCCGCCGCTCGGGGCTCAGCGTCACGCGGGGATCCGCGAGGACGTCCGCGGTGACCTTCGCCTCGCGGTCCCGGGCGGCCAGGCCGACCAGGCCCCGGCCCATCGGCAGCTCGGCGGACCAGTCCTCGGCGCCTGCCGCCTCCGACAGTGCGGTGACGGTCAGGAGCGCCGACTCCGGGTCGAAGCGGTACAGGGCCGCCGAGCGGGCCTCCAGCAGGCCGGACACGCTGTCGGCGATCCTCCGGGCCACCACGTCGGGGTCGAGCGTCTCGGAGAGGAGGCGCTCGACCTCGGCGAGGGCCGCCATCCTGCGGGCCTGCGACGACCGCTCCCGGTAGAGCCGGGCCTGCTCCAGCGCGATGGCGGCCTGCCCCGCGAAGGCCTCGGCCAGCTCCCGGTCGCGGGCCGTGAAGGCCCGGCGGGCGCGGAAGGTCAGGACGCCGATGGTGCGGTCGCCCACCCGCAGCGGGGTGCCCAGGAAGTTCGTGTAGCCGAGCCGCCGGTCGGCCTCCAGGTGCTCCGGGATCACGTCGGGCACCCGCCCGATCTCGACCGCCAGCGTCCGCCCCTCGGCCACCACCTTGCCGCTCAGGCTCTCCCCCGTCCGGATGCGCGGCCGCAGCATGGTCTCCGAGGCCAGGCCGGCCAGTCCGGCGAGCACCAGCTCGTCGCCCTCCACCAGCCGGAAGCCGGCGTTGTCCACGCCGATCAGCCGGGCGGCCTCCTCGGCGATGGCAATGAGCAGGCCCTCGGTGGTCTGGGCGGTGGCGATCTTCTTGTTGATCTCCAGCAGCGCCGCCAGGTGCTCGCGGCGCGCCTGCTCCTCGGCGAACAGCCGGGCGTTGTCGATGGCGATGGCCGCGTGGTCGGCGAGCGACTGGAGCAGCCGCATCTCCTCGCCGGTGAACTCGTGGCGCTCGCGCGTGGCGATCCACAGGGCGCCCAGCAGGCGCTCGCCCACCAGCAGCGGGACGCCGGCGAACGACACCGTCCCCTCGGCCCGGATGCGCTCCACGTTCCGCGTGCGCGGGTCCTTGAGGACGTCGGTCACCGCCAGCGGCGCCCGCGACATCGCCACGGCCCCCGCGAGGCCCTCGCCGATGCGGAGGCGCTGCACTCCGGTCACGGGCACCCGCATGCCGCCCTCGGCGCGCAGCGTCAGCGACTCGCCGTCGTCGTCCACCAGCCAGAGGCGCGAGACGCTGGCGCCGAACAGCCCCACCGCGGCGTCCACCACCCGCTGGAGCACCTGATCGAGCGACAGCGTGGTGAGCGTCTGGGCCAGGCGGGTCAGGGCCTCGAGCCGGCGGCTCTTCTCCCGCGCCTCGTCCACCAGCTCGGCGCGCGCCAGCGCGAGCCCGACCTGGTGCGCGGCCGCCTCCAGCAGCTCGGCCCGGCGCGCCGCCACGGGCGCGGCGCGG
>JBBIOF010000106.1:0-7508 GCA_037443505.1 Candidatus Rokuibacteriota bacterium | reverse complement strand
CTGGAAGAGCCGCCGGGGGCCGAGGCGGTCGAGTGCCCAGCCCACCAGCGGGCCGGCGGCGCCGCCGAGCAGCAGCACGGCTGACTGCACCGCCGCCACCTCCGCCCGCGAGCCCCCGAACTCGGCCACCAGCGGCAGGTAGAGCACGGCGAACGCCATCACGACGCCGTTCTGGACGGCGAGCGTGAGGGCCGCGATGGCGAGCGCCAGGGCGGCGCGGCGGCCGGGCCGGGGCGCCGTCAGGTGAGGCGCTTCCTCAGCGACGCCGAGGCCGCCTCGGACGCGAGCACCACGGCCAGGACGACGGCCAGGATCGTGCCGACCCGGCTCCAGTCCAGCCCCAGGATGGCCTCGTTCAGCGCGAAGCCGATGCCGCCGGCCCCCACGATTCCCAGCACCGTGGACTCGCGGACGTTGATGTCCCAGCGGTAGATGGCGACGCCCGCGAAGACCGGGCGGATCTGCGGGACGACGGCGTAGGCGAGGACCTGCCAGCGGCCGGCGCCGGTCGCGGTCACCGCCTCCACCTGGCCGCGATCGATCTCCTCGATGCCCTCGGCCAGCAGCTTGGAGACGAACCCGATGGACCGGACGCCCACCGCCAGCACGCCGGCCAGCGACCCCGGTCCCACGGCGATGATGAAGACCAGCGCCCAGATCAGCGTGTCCACCGACCGGCTCACCACCATGACCAGCCGCGCCGCCGCGTAGGTGACGCGGTTCGGGGTGGTGTTGGCGGCGGCCAGGAGCGCCACCGGCAGCGAGAGGATGATGGCCAGGGCGGTGCCGAGCGTGGCGATGTTGATGGTCTGGACCAGCGGCGCCACCAGGGCGCCGGCGAAGCCCCAGTCGGGCGGGAACATGCGGCCCAGGAGGTCCGCCACCTGGCTGGGCGCGTCGCGCACGTAGCCCCACTCGATCCCCAGGCGCGCCAGCATCCAGGCCACGACCACCGCCAGCGCGGCCTGCCCCAGCGCGCGGGCGGCGGCCCGCGCCGGGGTGAGGCGCCGCCAGGTCCTGGGGGGCGTCACCGGACCATCCGCCGCGCCACCGCGCTCACCGCCTCGCCCACCAGGACGATGGCCACGATGACGATGAGGATGGCCAGGGCGAAGTCGAAGTCGTACCGCGCGAAGGCGTTGTAGAGGGTGGCCCCGATCCCGCCGGCGCCCACGATGCCGATAATGGTGGACTGGCGGAGGTGGATGTCCCACTGGTAGACGGCCAGGCCCACCACCCGGGGCAGCACCTGGGGCAGCACGCCGTAGATCAGGACCTGGGCGGGCGAGGCGCCCGTGGCGCGGACGGCCTCGATCTGGCCGCGGTCGATGGTCTCGATCTGCTCGGCCAGCAGCTTGGCGAAGAAGCCCACCGAGTGCAGGCCGAGGGTGAGCACCCCGGCGAGCGGCCCGAAGCCCACGGCCTTGACGAAGAGGATGGCGACGATCAGCTCGTGGAAGGTCCGGCCGAGGGTGATGACGCCGCGGCCCCCGGCGTAGACCGGCAGCGGCACCACGTTGCGGGCGGCCAGCACCGCCACGGGGATGCCGAGCGCCATCCCCAGCAGCGTGGACACCGTGGCGATCTCCACGCTCTCCAGCACCCCCGCGGCCAGCAGGCCGCCGCGGCTCCAGTCGGGCGGGAACGCCCGGGCCGCCACGGCGCCCAGGCGCGACAGGCCCCGCGCGATGCGCTGCGGATCGACCTCGAGGCTCGCCGCGTTCCAGGCGAGGAACGCCAGGGCGGCGCCCACGAGGAGGGGGCCCATCCACGGCCGGGGCCAGACGGACGGCGGCCGCCAGGCGCGGCCGCTCACGCCCCGGCCTCCGCGGTCGCCCACGTGCCGCCATAGATGCGCTGCAGCACGTCCCGGGTGAGGCCCGCGACCGGCCCGTCGTAGACGATCTCCCCGTCGCGGAGGCCGATGATGCGGCGGGCGAAGGCCCGGGCCAGGGGCACGTCGTGGATGTTGACCAGAGCCGGCACGCGGTCTTCGGCGGCCAGCTCCACGATCAGCCCCAGCACCGCCTCCGACGTGCGCGGGTCCAGGCTCGAGGTGGGCTCGTCCACCAGCAGGATGCGCGGCCGCTGGACGAGGGCCCGGGCGATGCCCACCCGCTGGCGCTGTCCGCCGCTGAGCTCGTCGGCCCGCTTGTTCTCGAACCCCTCGAGCCCCACCCGCGCGAGCATCCGGAACGCCGCCTCGACGTCCTCGGGCGGGAAGCGGCGCCGCCAGGCGCGCCAGGTGCTCACGTAGCCGAGGCGGCCGGACAGCACGTTCTCCATCACGGTGAGCCGCTCCACCAGGTTGAACTCCTGGAAGATCATCCCCATGCCGCGGCGGGCGGCCCTGAGCTCCGCCCCGCCCAGCGTGGTGAGCTCCCGCCCGTCCAGGCGCACGGAGCCGCCGTCGGGCTCGACCAGGCGGTTGATGCAGCGGAGGAGCGTGGACTTGCCGGCGCCCGAGGGGCCGATGACGAAGACCGCGTCGTGGCCGTCCACGGTGAACGTCACGCCGCGCAGGGCGCGGTCGCCCCCCGGGTAGGTCTTGGTGAGGCCCCTCACCTCCAGCACGTCGAGGCGGGCGCTACTCGCGGGTGGGCTTCTGCAGCTTCCTGTACTCCGGCGAGTCCCGGGTGAACGACACCCCGTTGGCCTCCAGGATGCCGATGACGGGCTCCCAGTCCCGCGCGTAGTTGACGGGGGCGAAGCCGGTCCGGCCCTTGAACTCGCGGCCGACGCTGGTGCCCTCGAACCGGAAGCCGAGGAAGGCCTCCCGGATCTTCTCCACCAGGGCGGGGTCCAGGTTGTGGGCGTGGGCGAACCCGGCCGTGGGGAACACGGGGGAGGTGTAGACGACCTTGAAGTCGCTCGCCTTGATCACCCCGCGGGCCACCATGCGCTCGAGCACCGTGTCGGCCACGGCGGCGGCGTCGTAGTCGCCGTTCACCACGCCCAGCGCGCTGTTGTCGTGCTTGCCGGAGAACACGATCTGGTAGTCCCGGCCGGGCACCACGCCCATGCGCGAGAAGAAGTAGACCGGCGCCTGGTGGCCCGAGCTGGACGTCTGCGAGACGTGGGCCACCCGCCGGCCCTTGAGGTCCGCCACGCTCCTGATCCGGTCGTTGCCGGCCTGGGTGATGAGGACCAGGTGGTAGCCGGAGGGTCCCCGGGCGTCCCGCATGATGGCGAAGGGCACGGCCCCGGCCAGGTTCACCGCGTAGACCAGGCTGCCCGTGGAGAACGCCGAGACGTGCAGGCGCCCCGAGCGCATGGCCTCGATCTGGGCGGCGTAGTTCTGCAGGCCGAAGTACTTCGTCCTCCGCCCCGTCACCCGCTCCAGGTGCTTCAGGAAGTCGCTCCACGCCCCCTCGTACACGGCCGGGTCCTCCACGGGGGCGTAGGTGAACACCAGGGGGTCCGGGCTCACCAGCCTCGCGCGGTCCTTCGGCGGGTCGGCGACCAGGTCCCGGTTCTCGTCGCAGTAGAGGGCGTCGAGCTTGCCGCGGTGCGCGCAGGGATCGGCGGCCAGCGCGGCGGCGGCCAGGATCAGCAGGACGGTGAGGGCGACCAGGCCACGGGCGGCGTTCCTCATGGGGGTTCCCTCCTCGCGCGTACTCTAGGGGCGCCCGCCCCGAGCGTCAAGCGAGGGGCGTGGAGCGCGCGGCCGCGGGCGCGGTCCTGCGCAGCCACTGGGAGACCGCGACCACCGAGGCCGAGCCGAGCCCGATCGCGTCCGTGGTGAGGCCCGGGTCGATGAGCAGGACGGCCGCCGCCAGGAGCAGGCCGCGCTCCCACCAGGTGGCGGGCTTGACGAGGTAGCCCATGAGGCCCGCCGCCAGGAAGACGGAGCCGGCGACGGCGGTGGGGATGGCTAGCGCGATGTCGGCGGGATGGCCGATGAGGAGCAGGCCGGGGCCGTAGACGAACATGAAGGGGACGATGAAGCCGGCGGCCGCCACCCGGACGGCCTCCCAGCCCGACTGCCAGAGCGGCGCGTTGCCGATCCCGGCGGCGGCGTACACCGCCAGCGCCACCGGCGGCGTGATGGCGCTGAGGCAGGCGAAGTAGAGCACGAACAGGTGGGCGGCCACCGGCACCACGCCCAGCTTGATGAGGGCGGGGATCAGCAGGGCCGCCTGCACGATGTACGCGGGCGTGGTGGGCATGCCCATGCCCAGCACGATGCCGGCCAGCATGGTGAGCACCAGGGCCGGGACGAGCGAGTTGCCCGCCAGGGCCAGCACCAGCGACGTGAAGCGGAGCCCGAGTCCAGTGAGCGCGATCACGCCGATGACGATGCCGGCACAGGCGCACGCGGAGGCGACGTTGAGCGTGTTCCGGGCGCCGTCCTCCAGGGCGGCGACGAACCGGCGGGCGTCCTCGCGGGAGGCGGGCATGATCCACCCGAGCAGCACCACCGCCGCGGCGGCGGCGAAGCCGGCCAGTCCCACCCGGTCGCCCGAGAGCCCCAGGGCCACGGCCAGGGCCACGGCCAGCGCCATGAACAGCGTGGAGCCGATCCCGTAGGCGTTCCACGCGCCCCCGCTCCGCATCCAGTAGAGCGCGATGACGGAGAGCGTGGCCCAGAAGGCGGCGAACGTGGCCGTGAAGCCCGCCGCCATCAGGGCCAGGATGACGAGCACCGGCAGGAAGAGGTGGCCCCGCTGCAGGACCACCTCGCGCAGCGACGGCAGCTCGCTGCGGGGGATGCCGCGCAGCCCGGTGCGCAGCGCCTCGAAGTGGATGGAGAAGAAGAGGGCCACGTAGTAGAGGATGGCCGGCACCAGCGCGTGGATGGCGACCTGGAGGTAGGAGATCTGCAGGAACTCCGCCATCACGAAGGCGGCGGCGCCCATCACCGGGGGCATGATCTGCCCGCCGGTGGAGGCCGTGGCCTCCACCGCGGCGGCGAACGGCGCGCGGAACCCCGTCTTCTTCATCAGCGGGATGGTGAGCCACCCGTCCACCATCACGTTGGCCACGGCCGAGCCCGAGATGGTCCCGAACAGGCTCGAGGAGACCACGGAGACCTTGCCGGGACCGCCCCGCGCCCCGCCGGTCAGCGCCCGGGCGAAGTCCATGAAGAACTGCCCGGTGCCGGACTTCTCCAGGAAGGCGCCGAACACCACGAAGAGGATCACGTAGGTGGCCGAGACGGCCACCGGGATGCCCCAGATGCCCTCCGTCGTGAGGTAGAGCTGGTCCAGGACGACGCCGAAGCTGAAGCCCGGGTGGTTCAGCAGCCCGGGCAGCCACTGGCCCACGAAGGCGTAGAGGAGGAAGGCGACGGCCGTGGCCGGCATCACCCAGCCGATGGTGCGCCGGGCCGCCTCCAGCGTCAGCAGCACCAGGAGGGTGCCGAAGACCTTGTCGCCCGCGGTCGGCTCGTCCACGTAGTAGATGCGGGTGCGGACGTACTCGTAGTTCCAGAAGATCCAGCCGATGCTGGCCAGGGTCAGCAGGATCAGCGCCACGTCGTACCACGGCAGCCGGGCGCGGTCCCCCGCCGCCACCGGGTAGAGGAGGAAGATGAGGCCGAAGGCGAAGGCGAGGTGGATGCCGCGCAGGACGAGGGCCTCGGGCACGCCCGTCACCACCACGTAGACGTGGTAGAGCGACATGGCGATGGCCCCGGCCGCAGCGACGCGGGCGAGGGGCGCTGGCAGCTCGCGCACCGCTCAGCGCCCCCGGCCCGCGGCCCGGCTCACCCGCCCGGCCCTACTTCACGAGCTGGGCGAAGGCCTTCTGGGCCCCGGGGTGCACGGGCAGCCCGATGTCCCGACCCATGTCCTTCGGCGTGGTCCTGGCGATGTCCTTCACCACGGCCGCCAGCTTGTCCTGGTTCTTGAGGATCACGGCCGTGATCTTCTGGACCAGGTCCTCCGGCAGCTTCGCCGAGGCGATGATGTGAGTCACGGTCCCCGTGGTCAGGACGTCGGCGTCCTGCCCGCTGTAGGTGCCCCGGGGGATCACCAGGCGGGCGTAGCCCGCGTTCTCCCGGTTGAGCGCGCGGATCTTGTCCTCGTCGATGCCGATGACCCGGATCTTCCGCGCGGTGGCGAGGTCCATCACCGAGGAGGCGGGGATGGTCGTGATCAGGGTGAACACGTCGGCCTGCCGGTTCTTGATGAGCTCCACGGCGTCCGTGTAGGAGACGTGGTTCACCTTGCCCATGTCGGCGTAGCTCAGCCCGTAGTGCCGCAGCACCTCGCGGGTGATCTGCTCGCCGGTGTTGCCCACCGGCTGGACGGCCAGGCGCTTGCCCTTGAAGTCGGCCACCGACCTGATGCCGCTGTCCTCGGGCACGACCATCTGGAAGTACTGGTTGTAGAGGGTCACCACGTGGCGGACGTTCTTCGCCTGGCCGTCGAAGGGCTTGCGGCCGGCGATGGCGTCGGCCGTGGAGTTGGCGTTGCCGAAGCCCAGGTCGGCCTTGCCGGCCTCCACCGCCTTCACGTTGGCGATGCCGGCGCCGGGCATGACCGTGACGGTCACGCCGGGCACCTCCTTCTGGACCAGCTCGGCGATGGCGCCGCCCAGGGGGATCCAGGAGCCGCCCTGGGGACCGGTCATCATCCGGAGCGCGGTGGGCTGCTGCGTCTCGGCCGGCGGCGGCGCCAGCACGAGGCCGGCGACGGCCGCCAGGCCGGTCAGCGCCAGGATCGTGGTGCGTCGGATCATCTGAGCTACCTCCTCCCGGGGGTTCTGCGGGGCATGGGCCGAGCGCCGCGAGGCGTCCGTGCGGTGGGCGGAGCTCCGGGACCCGCGCCCGCGCCCTTCTAGCACACCGGGCCGGTGGTTTTCAACGAGCCGAATGCTCCAGGGGATTCCCTACCCGAACGTCACCACCGCGCGGGCCACCTCGCCGCGTTCGAGCGCGGCGTAGGCCTCGTTGATGGCCTCCAGCGGGTAGGCGCGCGTCAGCAGCTCGTCCACCTTGAGCCGGCCCGCGCGCCAGAGGGCGATGATCCCGGGGATGTCGTGGCGGGGGCGGCCGGCCCCGTAGATGGAGCCCGTCAGCACGCGCTCCTCGAACACGAGCGACATGACCGGCACCGCGACCTCGGCCGTCCCGGGGGTCACGCCCAGCACCACGGCCGTCCCGCGCTTGGCCAGCGTGTCGTAGGCCTGGCGCATCACGGCCGGGTCGCCCACGACCTCGAAGGCGTAGTCCACCCCGCGGCCTCCGGTGAGCGCGCGCACCCTGGCCACCGGGTCGCCCGCCGAGGCGTCCACCAGGTCGGTGGCGCCGAAGGCCCGGGCCCACTCGAGCTTCCGGGGCGCCACGTCCACCGCGACGATCCTGGCGGCGCCCGCCAGGGCCGCGCCCTGCACGACGTTGAGCCCGACGCCTCCCACGCCGAACACGGCCACCGTGCTGCCCGGCCGCACGCGGGCGGCGTTGACCGCGGCCCCCACGCCGGAGACGACCGCGCAGCCGAGCAGGGCCACGCGGTCGAGGGGCAGGTCCGCCGGGACGGCCAGGACGGCGGCCGCGGGCAGCA
>JBBIOF010000105.1:0-7522 GCA_037443505.1 Candidatus Rokuibacteriota bacterium | reverse complement strand
CGACCGCGACGCGTCGCCCGGCGGCCGGCTGGCGCCGATCCCGCGCCTGCCGCGCGACGGCAGCGTCGAGCTGCCCCTGTCCTTCGCCCAGCAGCGGCTCTGGTTCCTCGACCGGCTGGAGCCCGGCCTGCTGGCCTACAACATCCTGAAGGCCATCCGGCTCACCGGCCCCCTGGACGTCGGCGCCCTGGAGGGGAGCTTCACGGAGATCGTGCGGCGGCACGAGGCGCTCAGGAGCACGTTCCCCACGGTGGAGGGGCGGCCCGTCCTCGTCATCACCCCGCCCTCGCCCGTGACGCTGCCGGTGGTGGACCTGCGCGACCACCCCGTGGCCGAGCGGGAGGCGGCCGTCAGGCGCCTGGCCGCACAGGAGGCCCAGCGTCCCTTCGACCTGGGCCGGGGGCCGCTGCTGCGCGCGGTGCTGCTGCGGCCCGGCGAGGCCGACCACGTGCTGGTCATCACCGTCCACCACACCGTCTTCGACGGGTGGTCCTTCGACGTGCTCTTCCGCGAGCTGGCCGCGCTCTACCGCGCCCGGACGTCCGGGGTGCCGGCCGGCCTCCCCGACCCGCCGCTCCAGTACCCCGACTTCGCCCGCTGGCAGCGCGAGTGGCTCCAGGGCGACGCCCTGGAGTCCCTGCTCGCCTACTGGCGGGGCCGGCTCGGCGGCGACCTGCCGGTCCTGGGGCTCCCGACCGACCGGCCACGGCCCGCGGTGCAGACGTTCCGCGGCGCGAAGGAGTACGCGCGGATCGCGCCGCCGCTCACCGAGGCGCTCAGGGACCTGAGCCGCCGGGAGGGCGCCACGCTGTTCATGACGCTGCTCGCCGCCTTCGCCGCGCTCCTCCACCGCGAGAGCGGCCAGGAGGACATCGTGGTCGGCTCGCCCACCGCCGGCCGCACCCGCAGCGAGCTCGAGCGGCTCATCGGCTTCTTCGCCGGCACGCTGCCCCTGCGCGTGGACCTCGCGGGCAACCCGACGTTCCGGGAGCTGCTGGGCCGCGTGCGGCACGCGGCCCTGGGCGCCTGGGCCCACCAGGACCTGCCGTTCGAGAAGCTGGTGGAGGCCCTGCAGCCCCGCCGGGACACGAGCCACAACCCGCTCTTCCAGGCGATGTTCGCCCTGCAGAACATGCCCGCGCCCTCTCCGGACCTGGGCGGCCTCACCATGAGCCCCGTGGACGTGGACGGCGGCACGGCGATGTTCGACCTGACGCTCGCCGTGCTGGAGCGCGAGCAGGGGCTGGTGGGCGTGTTCGAGTACAACACGGACCTCTTCGACCGCGACACCGTGGCGCGGATGGCCGGCCACTGGGGCGTCCTGCTGGCTGCCATCGTCGCCGACCCCGGCCGGCCCATCGGAGATCTGCCACTCCTGACCGCCTCCGAGCGCGTGCGCCTCCTCGAGGCGTGGAATGCCACCGCGGCGGACTACCCGCGGGACGCCCGCGTCCACCAGCTGGTCGAGGCGCAGGTCGAGCGCGGGCCGGACGCGGTGGCGGTCGCCTTCGAGGAGGACCGGCTGACCTACGGGGAGCTGAACCGCCGGGCCAACCGGCTGGCGTGGCGGCTCCGCGCGCTCGGGGTGGGCCCGGACGTCCTGGTGGGCCTCTGCCTCGAGCCCTCCGTGGACACGCCCGTCGCCCTGCTGGCGGTGCTCAAGGCAGGCGGCGCCTACGTGCCCCTCGACCCAGCGTTCCCGCGGGAGCGCCTGGCGTTCATGCTGGAGGACGCGGGGGTCTCCGTGCTGCTGACGCAGCGGCGCCTGGTGGAGTGGCTGCCCCGTCACGGGGCCCGCGTCGTCTGCGTGGACGGCGGCGAGGACGGCGGGCGCGAGGCGAACCCGCCCCCCGTGGGCTCGTCCGCGAACCTGGCGTACGTCATCTACACCTCCGGGTCCACCGGCAGGCCCAAGGGCGTCCAGGTCCCGCACCGGGCGGTGGTCAACTTCCTCGAGGCCATGCGCCGCGAGCTCGGGGTGACCGCGGACGACCGGCTCCTCTCCGTGACCACGCTCTCCTTCGACATCGCGGCCCTGGAGCTCTACCTTCCCCTGATCGTGGGCGCCAGCGTGCGGCTCGTCAGCCGCGCCGTGGCCTCCGACGGCCCGCGGCTGGCGGCGCTCGTGGACGCCGAGGCGACGGTGATGCAGGCGACGCCCGCCACCTGGCGGCTGCTGGTCGAGTCCGGCTGGCGGGGCACGGGGACGCTGCGCATCCTCTGCGGCGGCGAGGCGCTGTCGCGCGACCTGGCCGATCGGCTGCTGGCGCGGGGCGCCGCCGTCTGGAACCTCTACGGGCCCACCGAGACGACCATCTGGTCGGCCATCCACCGCGTGGAGCCCGGCCCCGGCCCCGTGCCCATCGGACGGCCGATCGCCAACACCCGCCTCCACATCCTGGACCGGCGCCTGCACCCGGTGCCGGTGGGCGTGTCGGGGGAGCTCTACATCGGCGGCGACGGCCTCGCGCGGGGGTACCTCGCCAGGCCCGAGACGACGGCCGAGCGCTTCGTCGCCGACCCCTTCGCCCGCGCGCCCGGCGCCCGCCTCTACCGGACGGGCGACCTGGCCCGCTACCGCGCGGACGGCGCCGTGGAGTTCCTCGGACGGATCGACCACCAGGTGAAGATCCGCGGCTTCCGCGTGGAGCTGGGCGAGATCGAGACCGAGCTCAGGGGCCATCCCGGCGTCCGCGAGGCGGTGGTGATGGCCCGCGAGCACGGCCCCGGCGACCGCCGCCTGGTGGCCTACCTCGTGGCCGCGCAGGAGCCACCGCCCTCCGCGGGCGAGCTGCGCGGTCACCTCGCGGGCCGGCTGCCCGACTACATGGTGCCGTCCGCCTTCGTCGTGCTGGACGCCTTCCCGCTCACGCCCAACGGCAAGGTGGACCGCCGCGCGCTGCCGGCCCCCGAGGGGGCCCGCCCGGAGCTCGCGACCGCCTACGCGCCGCCCCGCACGGAGGCGGAGCGCGCGATCGCCCGGGTGTGGCGGGACGTGCTCCGGCTGGAGCAGGTGGGCATCCACGACAACTTCTTCGACCTGGGCGGCCACTCGCTGCTCGTGGTCCAGGTCCACAGCCGCCTCAGGCAGGCCCTGGCCCCGGAGCTCTCCATGGTCGAGCTGTTCCAGTACCCGACCATCGCGTCGCTGGCGGCGCACCTGGCGCGGCCGGAGGCTCCCGACGCCCCCTTCGACCGGGTCCAGGCCCGCGCCGCCAGGCAGCGGGAGGCCGCCGCGCGCCAGCGGCGCCTCCGGAACGGGTGACCGCGCCGTGAGCCCCGGCACTCCGCCCCTGGAAGGCATCGCCGTCATCGGCATGGCGGGACGGTTCCCCGGCGCCCGGGACCTCGACGCGTTCTGGCGGAACCTGTGCGACGGCGTCGAGTCCATCTCCTTCTTCTCCGCGGACGAGCTCCGGGCGGCGGGCGTCCCGCCCCACCTGCTGGCCGACCCGGCGTACGTCCGGGCCAGGGCCGTGCTGGACGACGCGGAGCTGTTCGACGCCGCCTTCTTCGGGTTCAACCCCCGCGAGGCCGAGATCCTGGACCCCCAGCACCGGCTGTTCCTGGAGACCGCCTGGGAGGCCCTGGAGGCCGCGGGCTACGACCCGGAGCGCTGGGACGGCTCCATCGGCGTGTACGCGGGCTCCAGCATGAACACCTACCTCCTGAACGTCCTGCTCCCCAACCGGAGCGTGATCGACACGGTGGGCGCCTACCAGACCATGCTGGGCAACGACAAGGACTTCCTGGCCACCCGCGTGGCGTACAAGCTCGGCCTCCGGGGCCCGAGCCTCGGCGTGCAGACCGCCTGCTCCACCTCTCTGGTCGCGGTCCAGCTCGCGTGCCAGAGCCTGCTGGGCTACCAGTGCGACATGGCCCTGGCCGGCGGCGTCTCCGTCCGGGCGCCGCGGAAGGCCGGCTACCTCTACCAGGAGGGGATGATCCTCTCTCCCGACGGGCACTGCCGCGCCTTCGACGCCCGGGCCCAGGGCACGCTCGTGGGTGAGGGCGTGGGCGTGGTGGTTCTCAAGCGGCTGGCGGACGCCGTCGCCGACGGCGACTTCATCCACGCCGTCATCAAGGGCGCCGCGGTCAACAACGACGGCTCCGCCAAGGTGGGCTACACGGCGCCCAGCGTGGAGGGCCAGGCCGAGGTGATCGCCCTGGCCCACGCGGTGGCGGGCGTGGACGCGGGCACCATCACGTACGTCGAGGCCCACGGCACGGGCACGGCGCTCGGCGACCCCATCGAGGTGGCCGCCCTCACCCGGGCGTTCCGCGCCGCCACCGACCGCACGGGGTTCTGCGCCCTGGGCTCGGTGAAGACCAACATCGGCCACCTGGACGCGGCGGCGGGCGTGGCCGGCCTGATCAAGACGGTCCTGGCCCTCCGGCACGGGATGCTGCCGCCGAGCCTGCACTTCGAGCGGCCAAACCCGGCCATCGACTTCGAGCGGAGCCCCTTCCGCGTCAACGCCCGGCTCGCCGAGTGGAGGCGCGAGGACACGCCCCGGCGGGCCGGCGTCAGCTCCTTCGGGATCGGCGGGACCAACGCGCACGTCGTCCTCGAGGAGGCGCCGCCGCGAGACCCGGGGGGGCCGGCCATGCCCTGGAAGCTGCTGGTCCTCTCCGCCAGGACCCCATCCGCCCTGGACCGCGCGACCGCGAACCTGGCGGAGCACGTGGCCCGGCACCCCGACATCGGCCTCGACGACGTCGCCTACACGCTGCAGGTGGGGCGCCGCGCCTTCGCCCACCGGCGCTTCGCCGTGGTCCGGGATGCCGGGGACGCCGCCGCCGTCCTCGGCGGCCGGGACCCGCAGCGGCTGGTGACCGGCGCCGCGGAGTCCGCCGAGGGGCCGGTCGTCTTCATGTTCCCCGGCCAGGGATCCCAGCACGTGCGCATGGCGCACGATCTCCACGGCCACCATCCCCTCGTCCGCGAGGTGGTCGATCGCTGCGCGGCCGCGCTCCAGCCGCACCTCGGCGCCGACCTCCGCGAGATCCTGTACCCGGCCGACCCGGCGGCCCCGGGGTGCGCCGAGCGGCTCCGACAGACCGCCGTCACGCAGCCGGCCCTCTTCGTCGTGGAGTACGCGCTGGCCCGCTGGTGGATGGCGTGCGGCGTCGAGCCCCGGGCGATGATCGGGCACAGCCTCGGTGAGTACGTGGCGGCGTGCCTGGCCGGGGTCCTCTCGCTGGAGGACGCCCTGGCCCTGGTGGCGGCGCGGGGCCGGATGATGCAGGACCTGCCCCCGGGGGCCATGCTCGCGGTCCCGCTGGCCGAGGCCGACCTGCTGCCGCTCCTGGGCCCGCGGCTCTCGGTCGCGGCCGTCAACGCCCCGTCGCTCTCGGTGGCGTCCGGTCCGGACGACGCCGTGGCGGAGCTGGAGGCACGGCTGGCGGCCTCGGGCGTCACCTCCCGGCGCCTGCACACGTCCCATGCCTTCCACTCCACGATGGTGGATCCCATCGTCGCGGCGTTCGCGGAGCGGGTGCGGCGGGTGGCCCTCGAGCCCCCGAAGATCCCCTTCGTGTCCAACGTCACGGGCACCTGGATCACCGCGGCGGAGGCCACCGATCCCGCCTACTGGGCCCGCCACCTCCGCGAGACCGTGCGGTTCGCCGACGGCCTGCAGGCGCTCCTTGCAGAGGGCGATCCCATCCTCCTCGAGGTGGGCCCGGGTTCCACGCTGGGCTCGCTGGTCAGGCAGCACCCCGAGCGCTCCCGGGCCCGCGCGGTGATCTCCTCGCTGCCCCATCCGGAGGACCGCCAGTCCGACCTCGCGTTCCTGCTCCAGGCCCTGGGCCGCCTGTGGGTGGCCGGCGGGCGACCGGACTGGACGGGGCTCCACGGCCGGGGCACGCGCCGCCGCGTCCCGCTGCCCACCTATCCCTTCGAGCGCCGCCGCTTCTGGGTCGAGCCCGGCAGGCCGGCACACGGCCTCGCCGCGCCGGCACCCGCCGGGGAGCGGCGCCCGGACGTCGGCGCCTGGTTCTCGGTCCCATCCTGGAAGCGCTCGGTCGCGCCGCCGGCCCCCGGCCGCGACGCGCGCGGGAGCCGGGCCCGGCGCTGGCTGGTCTTCACCGACGAGTGCGGGCTCGGGCGGCAGCTCGCGAGCCGGCTGGACGAGCAGGGACGGAGCGTCGTGTCGGTGGAGCCCGGGAGGGCGTTCGGCCGGGACGGCGCCCGGTTCACCCTGGACCCGAAGGACCCGAGCCACTACGCCGCGCTCGTCGAGGCCCTCCGCGCCGGCGAGGGCGTGCCCGAGCGGATCGTGCACTGCTGGAGCGTGACGGCCGGGCCCGCGGGCCGGATGGACAGCGGAACGGTGGACCGGGCCCAGGCCCTGGGGTTCTACAGCCTGCTCTTCCTCGCCCGGGCGCTCGGTGAGCGCCCGGACCCGGTGCACGTGGACGTGGTGTCGAACCACCTCCACGACGTGACGGGCGGGGAGCCGCTGCGCCCCGAGAAGGCCACCGTCCTCGGCCCCTGCCGCGTGATCCCGCGCGAGTACGCCGGCATCACGTGCCGGAGCATCGACGTGGATCTCGACGGCTCGCCGGGCGGCGGGACGAGCCCCGTGGTGGACCGGCTCCTGGCCGAGCTGGACGCGCCGCCAGCGGACCCCGTCGTCGCCTACCGCGGACGGCACCGGTGGGTCGCGACCTGGGAGCCCGTCCGGCTGGAGCCGGCGGCCGGCCGCCCCGCCCTGCTGCGGGACCGCGGGGTCTACCTGATCACGGGCGGTCTCGGGGGCATCGGCCTGGTGCTGGCCGACTACCTGGCCCGGACGGTCAAGGCGCGCCTGGTCCTCGTCGCCCGGACCAGGGTGCCGGAGCGCGAGCGCTGGGAGGCCTGGCTGGCGGCCCATCCCGAGGACCGTGCGAGCCGCGCCATCCAGCGCATCCGCGCCCTGGAGGCATCCGGCGCCGAGGTCCTCACGGTGGCCGCCGACGTCACGGACGGGGCGGACATGGGGCGGGCCATCGCCCGCGCCCTGGAGCGGTTCGGCGCGATCCACGGGGTGGTCCACGCGGCCGGGGTGCCCGGAGGCGGCATCATCGCCCTCAAGACGGAGGCGGCGGCCGCCGGCGTGCTCGCCCCCAAGGTCGCGGGCACGCTGGTCCTCGACGCGCTCCTCGAGGAGACGGCGCCGGACTTCCTCCTGCTGTGCTCCTCCATCACGTCCATCGCCCCGCCGGCCGGGCAGGTGGACTACTGCGCCGCCAACGCGTTCCTGGACGCCTTCGCGCGGGCGCGCGACGGCCGGAATCGCACGCGCGTCATCGCGGTGAACTGGGACACGTGGCGCGAGGTGGGCATGGCGGTGGACACGCCGGTGCCGCCGGCGCTCGAGCGCGCGCGCCGCGAGGCCCTCGAGCGGGGAATCCGCTCCAGCGAGGGCGCGGACGCCTTCGCCCGCATCCTCGACCGGCCGCTGCCCCAGGTGGTGGTGTGCACGCGCGACATCCACGCGGTGGCCTCGGAGCGGATCGAGGGCGGGACCGGCCTGTA
>JBBIOF010000104.1:0-7523 GCA_037443505.1 Candidatus Rokuibacteriota bacterium | reverse complement strand
CTCCCACCGCCGCGGCTGCTGCCCGGTCGCGTCGTAGAGGTACATGATCACCTGCCAGATCTGCTCCTCCGTGAGCCGGTCCTCCCACGCGGGCATCGCGGAGCTCCACGGCGTGGACTCCCGCGGCAGGCCCGGGCCGCCCTTGGCGATGCGCCAGAAGAGGTACGCCTCCTGGAGCATGGCGATGGTGCCCGGATCCTGGAAGTTGGCGGGCGGCGGGTTGAACCCCCTGGCGAAGTGCCCCTGGCCGTCGAGGTTGTCGCCGTGGCAGTAGACGCAGTTGCGGACGTAGATCTCGGCCCCGGCGGCGACGTGCTTCCGGAAGCTCGCCTGGTCCCTGCGCAGCGGGTTGTCGAGCCCCTGGATGCTGAGCTCCTTGCCCCGGAACTGGATGGCGGCGGGCGGCGCCGGGTGCACGGCCCTGAGCTCGGGAGGCGCCTGCGGCCGGGCCGCGGCCTGCGTGTAGGCGTAGTAGCCCAGGAGGATCGGCACCACCACCATCAGCGCCACGCGCAGCCACCGCTTGTCGGGGTCCACGACGGTCGCCCGGATGGGACGGACGAAGCTCCGCCACGAGTCCGCGTCGGCGGACACGTAGATCAGGACGGCCAGCAGCACGATGGCCATGTAGAGCGAGACCACGCTCCAGGGGGCCGGCGGCCGGATCCCGAAGCGCAAGACGGCGAAGGCCAGCGCCAGGATCAGCACCGCCTGGAGGAAGCGCGACCGGAGCAGGCGCATGGTCACTTGAGCGTCAGGAGGAACGCCACCAGGTCCGTGTACTCCCTGGCGCTCAGGGTCTGGCCGAACGTCTGGGGCATCACGCCCCCCGGGTAGCCGGCGACCGTCCCCATCCCGGCCGGGTCCAGGATCTTCCGCATGATGTAGTCGGGCGTCTGGATCCGGGCGATCTGCGAGAGGTCCGGGCCGACCTTGCCGGCCCCCACCTTGCCTGCCACGTGGCAGGCGACGCAGCCGCCCTTGCCCGCGAACACGGCCTGCCCGGCCCTGGGGTCGCCGGGGAGCTTCACCTCGGCCGGCGCGGCCCCCGCGCCCGCGGCGGCCGTCTTCGGGATGTCGTCCAGCGTGACGTCCACGGTGCCGCCCAGCGACTGGAGGAACGCGGTGAGCGCCCACAGCTCCGACCGGTTCAGGGCGATCGGCGGCCGGTCCACCGCCGGCATGATGGGCGGGTAGCCCTCCACCACGAAGGCGGCCGGCTGGAGCAGCGACTCGATGATGTACTGCTTGGCGCTCTGGCCCGGCCTGGTGCGGGCCGCGCGCGCGCCGATGCCGGCCAGGTCGGGGGCGCGGGTGCCCTTCTGGCCGATGCGGTGGCAGACCTCGCAGGTGCCCTTGGTCTTGAAGATCTCCTCCCCCGCCCGCACCAGCTGGGCCGGCGTCACGTTGCCGCCCTCGAGCGACAGCTCCTGGGGCGGCCGGGACTCGATCTGGGGGATCGAGTTGGCGAAGTAGGTGTAGGTCCCCATGACCAGGAGGGCGAAGAACGCGACCTTGACGCCGACGGGCAGCCGCATCTACGAGCGGCTCCCGCCCGCCGCCGCGGCGGCGGCGGGCCGGGAATGGCGCGCCCGGCCCTTCTCGCCCAGGCCGCCCAGCCAGAAGATGAAGGTCACCAGCGCGAAGAACACCACGGTGACCACCGTGATGACGTTGGCGGCGTAGCCCAGCGCGGGGGTCACGGCGTCGGGCGAGGTGTCCCGGAGCACGCCGTAGACGTGCCAGTGCTGCCGGATGCCGGAGCGGGCGAAGCCCATGAGCCCCATGAGCCAGGTGAACGTGACCGCCAGGAGGATGAGCACGTACTGCGACCGCGGGGCGATGGTGCCCCAGCGGATGGCCCCGGTGGACCGCGCGCCGCGGAACATGGGGATGTCGATGGCCATGACCACCACGATGCAGGCCAGCACCGCCAGCACCTGGTAGACGGAGAAGCCGATGCGCACGATGGACTCCACGAAGTAGCCGTACACGCCGTAGAAGACCACCACGGCGGCGGCGGCCAGGAAGGCGGCCCACTGCACACCCATGCCCGTACGCACCCACGGCCGCACCGACTCCCGGTTGGCCCGGCGGTAGAGCACGAAGGAGAGGAACGTGGTGAGGATCATGAGGTTCACCACGGTGTTCTTGGCGGACATGACGCCGAAGAACCCGAGGAACGGGTGGTGGGTGCCGCCCATGGCCCGCGCCTCGTCCAGGGTCACCACCATGCTCCGCGGCGTGGCCCAGATCATGAAGCCCACGGTGAGCACGAGGAGCATGGGGGGCACGAACCGCCGGTACCGCTCGGACCCCGGGATGCGCTCCATCCCCAGCCAGAGGTAGTAGTTGGAGCCCAGGAAGAGGATGCCGATCAGGATGGCCTGGACGATCCACAGCCAGGACATGAAGCCACCCATCATGGTGATGCCCATGGTCTGGTTGAAGGCGTAGATCTCCCGCCCCAGCCAGTACCCCGCGAAGGGCAGCACGATGAACGCGGCCAGGGCGACGAAGTTGCCCACGTAGCCCATCCAGTCGTAGCGGGCGCGCTCCTCGTCGGTCTCCGCGCTGAGGAACCGGAACGCCGCGTAGGCCGCGGCGATGGTGCCGCCGAAGACGATGTTGGCGATCAGGCGGTGGATGTTGATGGGCATCCAGGTGAAGTTGTTCATGGCCGCCCACACCCCGCCCCTGAGGGCCCCGGACTCGTCGATGCCGGCCGGCGAGATCATGAAGGTAACCCAGGAGTTGGCCACGAAGAGGATGGCGGTCCCCACCAGGTTGGACAGGACGCCCAGGCCCACGTGGATCCACTTGCGCGACCCCGCCAGCCAGTCCCAGCCGTAGTACCAGAGGTAGACGATGAAGGTCTCCGCGAAGAAGAGGAGGGCGTACACCCAGTAGGTGGGGAAGAAGATCGAGGTCATGTACGTCCAAAACCTCGGGTAGTAGCCGACGAAGAGGAACAGGAGGAGGGCCCCGAGGAGCGCCGTGGTGGAGAAGGCCGCGAAGGTGAGCTTGACGAACTCGTGGGCGAGCCAGTCGTACCGCTCCTCGCCCGTCCGCCACCCGATGATCTCGATGATGACGGCGAAGATGGGACAGCCCAGGATGAAGGCCGCGAAGTTCAGGTGCAGCTGGGCCACGGCCCACACGGCCAGGCGCGAGCCGATGAGGGGGAACGCCCGGTACGCGGCCTCCCTGGCCGCCTCCTCGGCCCCGGCCGGGGGGGCCCAGGCCAGGGCGGCGGTCAGGACGGTGGCGACGAGGATGGATGGCCACCGCCACGCCATGGTCGGACCGTTCACCGATCTGGCTCCTGGGTGTGCTTCGCTCGCGTCGCGGACAGCCGATGCGCAGGGCGAGCTTGTTCAGGAGATCACATGTCCGTCCGGGGACGGTTTTAGGCCAAACATCCTAGACTGTCAAGGGAAAACGGCTCATCACCGGTGGTGGCAAATTTGACACGCCCCACCCCGGGCGCTAGCATCCATCCAGGGGCCCTCCCATGAAGCCACGAGTCTCCCAGCGCCTGCAGTTCTCCCTCGTCTACGTGCTGGTCGGGGCGGTCGTGCTGTCGCTGCTGCAGTCCTGGCTGCTGGCCCCGCGCACGGTGGAGATCCCGATGTCGCAGTTCCTGGATCTCCTCCGGGCCGGCCGCATCGAGAAGGTCCAGCTCGCCGAGCAGGAGATCCGCGGCATCGCCCGGCCCGGCGCGCTGCCGGTACCCCCCGGGGCCCCGTCGGACCGCCTCCGCCAGCTCCTCGGCACGCACGAGGAGCCGCGGGTCTTCTCGGTGGTGCGCATCCCCGGCGTGGACGAGCAGTGGCTCATCCAGGAGCTGCAGCAGCACCGGGTGGAGTTCGCCGGGCGCATCGAGAGCACCTTCTGGAAGGACCTGCTGTTCGGCTGGGTGATCCCGCTGGCGGTCATGGCCGCCATCTGGATGTTCCTGATGCGGCGCGTGGGCGGCGGGCCCACGCAGGCGCTCTCCTTCGGGCGCTCCAAGCACAAGATCTACGACCGCAAGGAGCTCAAGACCACCTTCGCCGACGTGGCCGGCGTGGACGAGGCGCGGGCGGAGCTGGTGGAGATCGTCGACTTCCTGAAGAACCCCAGGAAGTACCAGCGCCTGGGCGGCCGGATCCCCAAGGGCGTGCTGCTGGTGGGCCCGCCGGGCACCGGCAAGACGCTGCTGGCCCGCGCCGTGGCCGGCGAGGCGGACGTGCCGTTCTTCACGCTCTCCGGGTCCGAGTTCGTGGAGATGTTCGTGGGGGTGGGCGCCGCGCGCGTGCGCGACCTGTTCGAGCAGGCCAAGGACAAGGCGCCGTGCATCGTCTTCATCGACGAGCTGGACGCCATCGGCAAGTCGCGGGCGGGGGTCACGGGCTTCGTCGGGGGCCACGACGAGCGCGAGCAGACCCTCAACCAGCTCCTGGCCGAGATGGACGGGTTCGACGCCTCCAAGGGCGTCATCCTCATGGCGGCCACCAACCGGCCGGAGGTCCTCGACCAGGCCCTGCTGCGCCCCGGCCGGTTCGACCGCCAGATCGTGGTGGACAAGCCGGACGTCAGGGGGCGCGAGGCCATCCTGCGGCTGCACGCGCGCAACGTGGTCCTGGGCCCGCGGGTCGACCTGGCGGTGATCGCGGCCCGCACGCCCGGCTTCGCCGGGGCCGACCTGGCCAACATCGTCAACGAGGCGGCGCTGCTGGCCGCCCGCAAGGACAAGGCGGCCGTGGACATGTCCGACTTCGAGGAGGCCATCGACCGCGTGGTGGCCGGCCTCGAGAAGCGGAGCCGGGTGCTGAGCGACAAGGAGCGGGACATCGTGGCCCACCACGAGATGGGCCACGCCCTGGTGGCGGCCTCGGTGGCCCACGCCGACCCCGTGCACAAGGTGACCATCATCCCGCGGGGCGTGGCCGCCCTCGGCATGACCTACCAGCGGCCCACCGAGGACCGGTTCCTCATGACCCGCAGCGAGCTGGAGGACCGGATCGCGGTGATGCTGGGCGGCCGGGTGGCCGAGGAGCTCGTGTACGGGGAGGTCTCCACCGGCGCCCACAACGACCTGGAGCGCGCCTCGGAGCTGGCGCGGCTCATGGTGACCAGGTACGGGATGTCCGAGCGGCTGGGGCTGGCGACCTTCGGGGAGCGGATGCCCCTGTTCCTGCAGGGCCCGCCCGGCGCCTGGGGCGGCGAGCGGACCTACAGCGAGGAGACGGCGCGGGTCATCGACGCCGAGGTGCGGGAGATCCTGGACCGGACCCACGAGCGGGTGCAGCGAATCCTGACGGACAAGAAAGCGGTGCTGGTGGCCGGGGCCGCCGAGCTCAAGCGGGTGGAGACCCTGGAGGGCGAGCGGCTGCGCCGGGTGCTGGCCGGTGAAGGGATGGAGACGCAGCCATGATGCAGCTCAAGCGCAGGAACTTCGTCGGGGCCCTGGCCGTGGCGCTGGTAGCGGGCGCGGCCCTCGGGGCGTTCGCCGCCGGGCGCGCCGACCGGGCCCCCGCCGCCCGGGTGGAGGCGCCCATCCTGCCCGTCCAGATGCCCCTGCCCAGCGGGACCTTCGCCCGGGTCGCCGAGGCGGTCAAGCCCGCCGTCATCAACATCAACACCGTGTCCAAGGGGCCGGGCCGGACGCCGTTCGAGGAGTTCTTCGGCGAGGAGTTCTTCCGGCGCTTCTTCGGCGACATCCCCGAGCGCATCCCCCAGCGGAGCCTGGGCTCCGGCGTCATCGTCGATCCCTCGGGCATCGCGCTCACCAACGCCCACGTCGTGGAGCGGGCCACCGACATCGAGGTCGTGACGCTGGACGGCGGCAAGCACAAGGCGAAGGTGGTCGGCATGGACCGCAAGACGGACCTGGCCGTCCTCAGGCTCGACGACGGCCGCGGCACCTTTCCCTACGTGCGCCTGGGCGACTCGGACAAGGTCCAGGTGGGCGACTGGGTGATCGCCGTCGGCTCGCCCTTCGGGCTGCAGGCCACGGTGACGGCGGGCATCATCAGCGCCAAGGCACGGCAGATCGGCCAGGGCCCGTTCGACGACTTCCTGCAGACCGACGCCGCCATCAATCCCGGCAACTCCGGGGGCCCGCTGGTGAACATGCAGGGCGAGGTGGTGGGGATCAACACGGCCATCGTCGCGGGCGGCTCCGGGATCGGGTTCGCCATCCCGTCGAACATGGCCAAGAAGATCTACACGGAGCTCCTGGCCAAGGGCAAGGTCACCCGGGGCTGGCTGGGCGTCTCCATCCAGCCGCTCACGCCGGAGCTGGCCAAGTCCTTCGGAGCCAGGACCGCCGCGGGAGTCCTGATCTCCGACGTGGTCCCCGACAGCCCGGCGCAGAAGGCCGGCCTCCAGCCGGGCGACATCATCCTGGAGTTCGACGGCAAGAAGATGGACGCGCCCGCCGACCTCCAGCGCGCGGTGGGGCTGTCGTCGCCCGGCACCGTGGCCCGGGTCAGGGTGTGGCGGGACCAGGCCGAGAAGTCCGTGGAGATCACGATCGGTGAGGCGCCCGACGAGCGGGAGGCCCGGGCGGCGCCCGGCCGCGGGGCCCGCTCCCTGCTCGGCCTCGAGGTCCGTCCCATCACGCCGGAGATCGCCCGCCAGCTCAACCTGCGCTCCACCGACGGCGTGGTGGTCGTCCGCGTGGAGGACGGCAGCCCCGCCGACGACGCGGGCGTCCAGCGGGGCGACGTGATCCGCGAGGTCAACCGCCAGAAGATCCGCACCATGGCGGACTTCGAGCGGCTGACCAGGAATGTCAAGGAGGGCGACCGGCTCACGCTGCTGCTCCAGCGGGGCCCGATGTCGCTCTTCGTGGCGGTCACGGTCGGCAAGGGGTAGCGCTCCGGCCAGGCTCCCGGCGGACTTCGCCCCCCGGCGGGCGGCGCGCCGGCCGTCTGCTACACTTTTTGCATAGGGGCCATGGCCGTCGAGTTCAAGGACTACTACCGGATCCTCGGCGTCGACCGCAAGGCGGACGACCGGACGATCAAGTCCGCCTACCGGCGGCTCGCCCGCAAGTACCATCCCGACGTCGCCCGAGACCGGGGCGCGGCCGAGCGCTTCAAGGAGATCAACGAGGCCTACGAGGTTCTCTCCGACCCCGAGAAGCGCCGCCGCTACGACAGCCTCGGACCCGACTGGCAGCGGTACGCGCAGCCGGGCCCCGGGGCGGGCCCCTCCGGTGTCCGCGTGGAGTACGGCGACCTGGGCGACTTCTCCGAGTTCTTCCGCACCATCTTCGGAGACCTGGGCGCCCGGATGGGCCGGGGGCGCGGCCCCCTGGACCTCGAGGACCTGCTGGGCGGCGATCTCGGCGCCGCGCGCGGGGCCGGCCGGGGCGGCGACCTCACCGCCAGCGTCGAGATCACGCTGGAGGAGGCGTTCGCCGGCGCGCACAGGAGCTTCACGCTGGAGACGGAGGAGCCGTGCCCCACCTGCGGCGGCACCGGCAACGTCGCCGGGCGCCCCTGCCCCACGTGCCGGGGCCGCGGCTGGCA
>JBBIOF010000103.1:0-7567 GCA_037443505.1 Candidatus Rokuibacteriota bacterium | reverse complement strand
TCCAGCGCCTCGGCGGACCGCGCGAGCGCGGCGATCGGTCGGGCGATGCGGCGGGCGGCGGCCACCGCCAGGCCGACCCCGAGTCCCAGGAAGAGCAGCCCGGAGCCCACCATGAGCCAGAGCGAGCGCCGCGCCGCCGCCTGCACCTCCGACGCCGGGACGCCGAGCACGACGGTCCACTGCGACAGCGTGGATCGGCTGAAGACCCCGAAGGAGGGCGAGCCCTCCTTCGTGACGTCCCAGAAGGATCCCTCGGAAGCCTCGGCGCTGCGCCAGGCGAGCGTGCTCGTCGCCGGCTGCCCGAGGAACCGCTCCGGGGTGCGTGACCGGGCGATGATCCGCTTCCCGCGGTCGAGGATGGCGCCGGTCCAGTCGGAGGGCACCCGCTGCTGCCCGAAGATCCCGCCCAGGTCGGCGAGGTCGAGGCTGGCCGCCAGCACGTACCGCACGTCCCGGTCCCGGAACACCGGCACGGCGATGATCACCGCGTGGTCCTGCGCGACGCGGCCCACCAGGTAGTCGGAGACGACGGGGCGGCGGCTCACCATGACTCCCTGGAAGTAGTCCCGGTCGGCGATGGACGGCAGCGGCGTCCGGTACGGGCGGAAGGTGGTGAGGAGCAGCTGGCCCGTGACGTCGGCCAGGAAGACCGAGCGCCAGGAGTCCTGGATGGAGACCACCCGCGACGCGTACTCGTGGAAGCCGCGGAGGTCGTCGGCGCGCAGGTGCTGCGAGACGGCCAGCGCCTGGAGCGTCGCGATGCTCTCCGACAGATGGCGGTCCAGGGCCTGGGCGAGCGCGCGGGCGGTCCCCACCAGCCCGCGCTCCACCGCCTCCCGCTCCTGTCGCACGTTTATAACCACGACGCCCACCGAGAACAGGAGGACCGGCGCCAGCGCGATCACGACGAGGAGGACCAGGTGGGCACGCAGACGCACCAAGCGGAGTATATCCGCCCCGGGGGGCGCGCGCTCCCGGATCGCGCCGCCGGTGGGAAAAAGTTTTCCCACGGAGCCCGGGCGGCCCGGGCCGCCCCGCCGTCAGGCCCGCGGCGCCAGCGCGCGGACCGCCGCCCGCAGCACCTCCCGGCGGCGGGCCGGGTCCGGCTCGCTGGTCTGCAGCGACAGGAACGCCGTGTCGATCCCCGCCTCGTGGTACCGGCGGACGCGCTTGCGGATGTCGTCCGGCGAGCCCCGCAGGATCAGCTCGTCCACCACGTGCTCGGGGATGGCGGCGACGGCGCCCCTGCGGTCGCCGCGCTCCCACGCCTCCCACATGGCGCCGAGCGCCCGCCCCCGCCCCAGCCAGTCGTGGAAGGCGCGGTACACCGGGACGTTCAGGTACGCGGCGATGTGACGGCGGGCGGCGGTGTCGGCGGCCGGGGAGACGGGATCCACGTGGACGAACAGGCGCACGGCGACCTCGAGGGCGTCAGGGTCGCGCCCGGCGCGCCGGGCCGCCTCGCGCGCCACCTCCACGCACCGCGGCACGTCGTCGGGCGCCAGCCAGTTGAGGATCACGCCGTCGCCCACCTCGCCGGCGACCCGCAGCATGCCGGGCCTGAGCGCGGCCACGTACACGGGCACGGGCCGGGCCGGCGGCCGGCTCAGGCGGAAGCCGTCCACGGAGAAGGTCTCGCCGCGGAACACCACGCGCTCGCCGGCCAGGGCCCGCCGGAGGAACGCCGCCGTCTCGCGCACCCGCGTGGCCGGTCGCAGGAACGCCCCGCCGTTCCACGCCTCGACGATGGTGTGCGAGCCCGAGCCGATCCCCAGGCAGAACCGCCCGGGCGCGATCTCGGCCAGGCCCGCCGCGCTGAGGGCCAGCGTGGCCGGGCCGCGCGTGAACACGTTGGCGATGGCCGTCCCCAGCCTGAGGCCGGCGGCCATGCCCACCACCGCCAGCGGCGCGAAGCAGTCGACCCCGTCCACCTCGAACGACCAGGCGTCCGCGTACCCGAGCCGCTCCGCCTCGCGCGCCAGCTCGGCGTGCTCCGGCAGCGTGAACCCCTCCAGCGGCACCGACAGCGCCAGGCGCTTGTCACGCATCGATCCCGTCCCTCCTCGCGGGGCCGTAGATTGCCAGTTCACGCGCGCCGCCTCAAGGGGCAAAATAGGCCGCCATGAGACGTCCGCACGCTCGCGTCGCGCTGCTGCTCCTGGCCGCCCTCGCCCTGGGCGGCTCCACCGCGGCCGCCGGGCCCGCGCCGGCGGCGCCGCCGCTCCCGGAGGGGCTCTCCCCCGAGGAGCGGCGCGACATCGAGGTCTTCCGCCGGGCCCGGCCCTCGGTGGTGTACATCACGAGCATCGCGCTCCGCCGCGACCTCTTCACCCTCGACGTGGAGCAGATCCCCCAGGGCACGGGCAGCGGCTTCGTGTGGGACCGGCAGGGCCACATCGTCACCAACTTCCACGTGATCCAGGAGGGCCAGGCCTTCGCGGTGACGCTGGCCGACCAGAGCGAGTGGGACGCCCGCGTGGTGGGCGTGGCGCCGGAGAAGGACCTGGCGGTGCTCCGCATCAAGGCGCCGTCGGACCGCCTGGTTCCCCTGCCGCGCGGCGCCTCCCGGTCACTGCTGGTGGGACAGCGCGTGCTGGCCGTGGGCAACCCGTTCGGCCTGGACCACACGCTCACGGTGGGGGTCGTCAGCGCGCTCGGCCGCGAGCTCCGGTCGCCCAGCGGCCGGCGCATCCGCGACGTCATCCAGACCGACGCCGCCATCAACCCGGGCAACTCCGGGGGCCCGCTGCTCGACTCCAGCGGGCGCCTGATCGGGGTCAACACCGCCATCTTCAGTCCGAGCGGCGCCTTCGCCGGCATCGGCTTCGCCGTCCCGGTGGACACGGTCACCCGGCTGGTGCCCCAGCTCATCGCGCACGGGCGGGCCATCCACGCGGGGATCGGGGTGACGCTGGTCCCGGACGCCTACCGGGAGCAGCTCGGGATCGAGGGCGTGGCCATCGCCGAGGTGGCGCCGGGAGGCCCCGCCGCCAGGGCGGGGCTCCAGGGGGTCAGGATCACGCGCACCCGCCGCCTGGTCCTGGGCGACCGCATCGTGGCCGTCGACGGCAAGCCGGTCCGCTCGGCGGACGACCTGCTGGATGCCTTCGAGGCGGCCGGCGTGGGCAGGACGGTCACGCTCACCGTCGTCCGGGGCACGGCCCGGCGCGAGGTGAAGGTGCCGCTGGTCCAGGTGGAGTAGGCCGCCTCAGCGCGTCTCGCCGTGCTCGTCGAGCAGCGCGGCGACGTCGGCGGCGATCGCTTCCCGGGCCCGCCGGCGGTGGTGGGGGCCGTAGTGCTCGAGCAGCCCCTGGCAGAGCAGGGGCAGCGCGATGGTCAGGTCCGTGAAGACCATCACGTTGCGCCCGTCGGGCGCCTCCTTGCCCCACGAGATGCACTCCGTGCCGACCCCGGCCCCCCCGAGGCCGCCGAACACGGTGTTGTCGGTGGTGATCTGGATGGCGGCCAGATGGGGGCTCGCCTCGTCGCCCCGGATGGCGCACACGCTGGTGGCGGTGATCTGGATGAAGTCCTTCGGCACGCCGCCGCCGAGGAAGATGGCCGCCGTCCCGCGCCCCGGGCGCATGGCGCGCTCCATGATCGCCAGGGCGATGGCGTAGTCCTTGAAGAAGTCCACCACCGGCCCCGTGCGCGCCGCCGTCCGGAAGCCCTCGGCCAGCGGGCCGTCCGGCGCCGCGGGCACGAACAGCGGCACCCGGTGCCGGGCGCACGCGGCCGCGATGGACGCCCCGAGGCCCTGGGCGTCGAGCCACCGCCCGAACTCGCGCATGAACAGCACGCCCGGGATGCTGGGGTGCTTCCACGCCCCGGCCAGGTGCTCGAAGAACCTGGCGGTGAACTCCTCCATCCGGTCGTAGTCCTCGGCCGATACCACGTGGTCGTAGAAGCGGTAGAGGCGGCGCCGCCACAGCGCCTCGTCGTCCACGTGGTCGGGATCCACCTGGTAGAAGCGGGCGCCGCGCAGCTCCAGCAGGTCCTCGGTGACGTTCGCCGAGGTGGAGACGATCAGGTCCACGTACCCGCGCTCGACGAGCCAGGTCACGAGCGGCGCGAGGCCGGCGCTGCTCGTGGACCCGGCGAGCCCCAGGCAGAGCAGGCTCCGGCCGTCGATCATGTGCTTCCAGACCTCGAACGCCTCCCCGAGCTTCCGGCCCTGGAAGGCCGAGGCCGCCATCCGCGCGAGGATCCGGCTCACCGAGCCCCGCGGGATCTCGCCGTCCGTGACCAGGCGCATCGGCCTGCGCTCCGGCCCCGGCGCCCGTCCCGCCGTCCGGCGGCGCCCGCCCGCTCGCTCTCTCATTCACCCCTCCCTGCCCCGCGTGAGAGGATCGCACCATGCCCACCGGGGTCGCACGTCTTTTCGATGCCATGGCCGCCGACTACGACGTGCTGGAGCCGTGGTACGAGCACCTCTACGCCGTGCTCCACCGGCTGCTCCGCGCCTGGCTTCCTCCCGTCGCCGGCGCCCCCGCCGGGCGCGCGCTGGACGCCGGCTGCGGGTCCGGGTTCCAGGCGGCGCTCCTCGACGCGCTCGGCTACGTGACCCACGGCGCCGACATCTCCGCGGGGCTCCTGGCGGAGGCCCGTCGGCGGCTGCCCCGTGCCGTCCTCGCGCTGGCCAGCGTCGAGGCCCTGCCCTACCCCGACGCCGCCTTCGACGTCGTGACCTGCTGCGGCAGCACGCTGAGCTTCGTGGCGGCGCCCGGCCGGGCGCTCGGCGAGCTGGGTCGCGTGCTGCGCCCCGGCGGCCGGCTGCTGCTCGAGTGCGAGCACCGCTGGAGCCTCGACCTCGGCTGGGCCCTGCTGAGCAGCCTCGGCCGCGACCGCCTGGGCTACGGTGTCTCACCCGCGGCCGCGTGGCGGGCGCTCACCGCCCCTCCGGCGAGGAGCGTCGTCGTCCACTACCCCGGCTACGGGCGGCTCACCCTGTTCACCCTGGCCGACCTGCGGTCGATGCTCCGCGGGGCGGGCCTGGTGCCCCGCCGGGTGCGGGGCATCCACGCGCTGACCAACCTGATCCCCTCCACCGTCCTCCACCGGGACCGCCTGCCTCCCGCGCTGGCCGGCCTCTTCCGCGCGCTCCGCGCGCTCGACAGGGCCGTGGGGCGGCTGCCCCTGGCCCGCGGCCTGGCCAACAGCCTGGTGATCCTCGCCAGCAAGCCCGGAGGCGGCCGCTGACGCCCGCCGGCCCGGCCAGCGACGCCCCCGGCTCCAGGAGCGTCTCGCCGCCCTCGTCAGGCTCGAGAGCGGGCCGCGCCGGGTGGACCTGGTGGCGGGCGCCGACGTGGCGTACCGCCCCGACGGACGGTGGGCGTGGGCCGCGGTGGTGGTCATGGCGCCGCCCCGACCTGGTGCTGTCCGACGGGCACGGCCTCGCGCACCCGCGCGGGCTCAGCCCCGTCAGGCCTTCCGGAACCGGTGGACGCCGTCCTCCCCCACGATCCGCTCCGCCCGCCCCTCCGCCTCCAGGTACGCGAGGTGCGCCAGGGTCTCGCCCATCGCGAACGCGAGCTGGTGGGTGTCCAGCTCCCGGCGGAAGAGCACCGGGACCACCTCGGCCGCCGTCCGCGGCTCGACCAGCGCGTCCAGCGTCTCCGCGAGCCGCTCCGCGTGGTGCTCGCGGAGCCGCGCAAGGCGTGCGTGGAGGCCGCGGAAGGGCAGGCCGTGCGAGGGCAGGACGAGGGTGGCCTCGGGGAGGGGATCGAAGCGGGCCAGCGAGTCGAGGTAGAGCCGCAGGGGATTCGCCCGGGGCTGCTCCGGCCACACGCTCACGTTGGTGGTGATCTTCGGCAGCACCTGGTCGCCCGAGATCAGCACCCCGGCCTCCGGGGCGTGCAGGCACGCGTGCTCCGGCGCGTGGCCGTGGACCGCCAGCACCCGCCAGCGCCGCCCCCCGATCCCGAGCTCGTCGCCGTCCGCGATGGCGCGGAACGAGGGGGCCACGGCGGGCACCAGGCCCGGATAGTGGTTGCCCCGCCGCCGCAGGCGCTCCAGGGCCTCGCCGCCGCAGCCGTGGCGGCGGTAGTGCTCGAGCCGCCGCTCGAGGTCGCGGGGCTCGCGGGCCCGCCACGCGTACTGCGCCGCCAGCCACTCGCCCTGCGTGCACCACAGGTCCGCCGGCCAGCGCTCGGTGAGCCAGGCGGCGTTGCCCATGTGGTCCGGGTGGAAGTGCGTGACCACCACGCGCGTGACGGGCCGGCCGCCCAGGCGCGCGGCCACGCGCTCCCAGAGCGCGCGGGTGTCGTCGAGGCCCACGCCGGTGTCCACGACCGTCCACCCGGCGTCGTCCTCGAGGAGCCAGATGTTGATGTGGTCGAGCTGGAAGGGCAGCGGCATGCGGAGCCAGGCGATGCCGGGCGCGACGGGCACGACGCTGCCGGGTGACGGCGGCCGGGTCCAGGGGTGATCGAGGGTCATGCGGTGCAGTTTGCGGTATAGAATGGGCGCTTGTGAAGACCCGGGACCTCCGCGTCGAGAGCATCCGGCCCCTGGTGCCGCCGGCCATCCTGCTGGAGGAGCTGCCGCTCTCGGAGGAGGCCTCGGTGACCGTCGCCCGCACGCGCGAGGAGGTCGTCCGCGTCCTGAACGGCGAGGACGACCGCCTGATCGTCGTGGTGGGCCCCTGCTCCATCCACGACCCCGTGGCCGGCCTGGACTACGCCCGGCGCCTGGCCCGGGTGGCCGACGAGCTGGCGGGCGACCTCCGCGTGGTCATGCGCGTCTACTTCGAGAAGCCCCGGACCACCGTGGGCTGGAAGGGGCTCGTCAACGATCCCCGCCTGGACGGCTCCTTCGCCATCAACGAGGGCCTGCGCCTGGGGCGCCGGCTGCTGCTGGACATCGTGGAGATGGGCCTGCCCGCCGGCTGCGAGTTCCTCGACCCGATCACCCCGCAGTTCATCTCCGACCTCGTCACCTGGGGCGCCATCGGCGCCCGCACCACCGAGAGCCAGGTGCACCGGGAGCTGGCCTCGGGGCTGTCGATGCCGGTGGGCTTCAAGAACGGCACCGACGGCGGGGTGCAGATCGCCGTGGACGCCTGCCGCGCGGCCTCGCACCCGCACCGCTTCCTGGGCGTCACCGAGCAGGGGCTGGCCGGCATCGTCTCCACGCGCGGTAACCCCGACTGCCACGTCATCCTCCGGGGCGGCCAGAGCGGCCCCAACTACGACGCCCTCAGCGTGGACAAGGCGCTGGCGGCGCTGCGCGACGCCGGGCTGCCGGCCCGGGTGATGATCGACACCAGCCACGGCAACAGCGACAAGGACTACCGCCGGCAGCCGGCGGTGGCCCGCGAGGTGGCCGCGCAGGTCGCCCAGGGCCAGGCCGGCATCGTGGGCGTCATGATGGAGTCCTTCCTCGTGGACTGCCGCCAGGACCTCGGGGACCCCTCCCGCCTCGTCTACGGCCAGTCCATCACCGACGAGTGCATGGGCTGGGAGATGACAGTGCCCGTCCTGCACGACCTGGCCGAGGCCGTGCGGCGCCGGCGGGCGGCCCTCGGCGGAGGGCTCCCGCCGGGGCGGTGAGGCCCGCCCGCCGGGCG
>JBBIOF010000102.1:0-7591 GCA_037443505.1 Candidatus Rokuibacteriota bacterium | reverse complement strand
AGTTCATGGTCCTCGAGAACAAGCTGCGCGAGGCCAACCGCCAGCTCGTCCAGGCGTTCAACCAGAACGAGAAGCTGGTGAACGCCCTGTACGAGGCGCGCGAGCAGATCACCGCCCTGAAGGAGGAGGTCGACAAGCTCTGCGCCCCGCCCTCCACCTACGGGGTGTACCTGTCGGCCAACGAGGACGGGACGGTGAACGTCCTGTCCCAGGGGCGGAAGGTGAAGGTCAACCTCCACCCCTCCATCAAGATCGAGACGCTGAAGCCCGGCCAGGAGCTGGTCCTCAACGAGGGCCTGAACGTGGTCGAGGCGGCCGGCTACGAGGTCCAGGGCGACGTCGTCATCCTGAAGGAGCAGCTGGACGAGGAGCGGGCGGTGGTCACCCTGCGGGCCGACGAGGAGAAGGTCGGCATCATCGCCGAGCCGCTCCGCACCCTGCGCCTGAAGGTGGGCGACCACATCCTGATGGACGCCCGCTCGGGCTACCTGCTGGAGCGCCTGCCCAAGAGCGAGGTCGAGGACCTGGCCCTGGAGGAGGTTCCCGACATCGGCTACGAGGACATCGGCGGGCTCAGCGCCCAGATCGAGGCCATCAAGGACGCGGTGGAGCTGCCGTACCTCTACGCCGACTACTACAAGGAGCACAAGCTGACGCCCCCCAAGGGGGTGCTGCTCTACGGCCCGCCCGGCTGCGGCAAGACCATGATCGCCAAGGCCGTGGCCAACAACCTGGCCGAGAAGATCTCCGAGAAGCGGGGCGAGAAGATCAAGGGCTACTTCCTGAACATCAAGGGCCCCGAGCTCCTGAACAAGTACGTGGGCGAGACGGAGCGCAAGATCCGGGAGATCTTCCAGAAGGCCAAGGAGAAGGCGGCCGACGACGTGCCGGTGGTGGTGTTCTTCGACGAGATGGACGCGCTGTTCCGCACCCGCGGCACGGGCATCTCGTCCGACGTGGAGACCACCATTGTGCCCCAGCTGCTGGCGGAGATCGACGGCGTCGAGGGCCTGCGCAACGTCATCGTCATCGGCGCCTCCAACCGCCAGGACCTGATCGACCCGGCCATCCTCCGGCCCGGCCGGCTGGACGTGAAGATCAAGATCGAGCGGCCGGACCGCGCCGCGGCCTCCGACATCTTCGGCAAGTACCTGACCACCGACATCCCCATCGCCGAGTCGGAGACGCGCCGCCACGGCGGCCTCGCGGCGGCCATCGATGGCATGATCGCGGCCGCGGTGGACGCCATGTACAGCCTCAGCGAGGAGAACCGCTTCCTCGAGGTGACCTACGCCAACGGGGACAAGGAGGTCCTGTACTTCAAGGACTTCGCCTCGGGGGCCATGATCGAGTCCATCGTGCGGCGTGCCAAGAAGGCGGCGCTGAAGCGATTCATCGCCGGCGGCGAGAAGGGCATCACCGAGGCCGATCTGCTCACGGCGGTCCGCGAGGAGTTCAAGGAGAACGAGGATCTGCCGAATACCACGAACCCCGACGACTGGGCCAAGATCGCGGGGAAGAAGGGCGAGCGCATCGTCTACGTGAAGCCGCTCATGGGCGACGCACGGGAGAAGCAGCGGAACGTCGAGCGGGTGGTCAACACCGGCCAGTACCTGTAACCGGGACGGGGGCCCCCGGGCCCCCGTCCGCGCTCCCCCGGACCGGCTCCGGGGGTTCGTGTCTCAGAGGCGAGGACCGAATGGCGATCCCGAAAGTCATGGGCATCGAGACGGAGTACGGGATCACGGTGAAGAACCAGCCGGACTTCAACCCGATCCTGTCCTCCCTGCTGCTGATCAACTCCTACGAGACGTTCCGCTCGTCCCGCATCCGGTGGGACTACGAAGCGGAGAGCCCGCTCCGTGACGCCCGCGGCTTCGAGTACATGGAGGAGAAGGACGCCCCGTCGAAGGAGGAGTCGCGGCTCATCAACCTGATCCTGTCCAACGGGGCCCGGTTCTACGTGGACCACGCGCACCCGGAGTACTCGAGCCCCGAGACCACGAACCCCCGCGACCTGGTGATCTGGGACCGGGCCGGCGAGCGCATCCTGAACCTCTCGCGGCAGCGGGCGGAGGCGGTCTCGCCCCCCGAGCAGCGCATCCTGATCTACAAGAACAACACCGACTACAAGGGCAACTCCTACGGCACCCACGAGAACTACCTCATGGACCGGAAGGTGCCCTTCTCCCGCATCGTCCAGCACATGATGCCGTTCTTCGTGTCCCGCCAGATCTTCACGGGGGCGGGCAAGGTGGGCGCGGAGAACAACGCCGATCCCTGCAACTACCAGATCTCCCAGCGGGCCGACTTCCTGGAGACGGAGGTCGGCCTGGAGACGATGCACTCGCGGCCCATCGTCAACACCCGGGACGAGCCGCACGCCGACCCCGAGAAGTACCGGCGCCTGCACGTCATCGTGGGCGACGCCAACATGAGCGAGGTGGCCAACTACCTGAAGGTCGGGACGATGGCCATCGTGCTCAGCATGGTGGAGGACGACTTCATCGACCGCGACCTCTCCGTGGAAGGCCCCGTCGCCGCCTACCGGGCGGTCTCGCGAGACCTCGCCTGCCGCGCCGTCATCAAGCTCAAGGACGGCCGGACCATCACCGCCGTGGACCTCCAGCGCGAGTACCTGGCCATGGCCCAGCGCTACGTGCGGGAGCGCGAGACGGAGCCCTGGGCCCGCGACGTCCTGCTCCGGTGGGAGCGGACGCTCGACGCCCTCGCCGAGGACCCCATGCAGCTGGGGCGGGAGCTGGACTGGGTCATCAAGCACCAGCTCATCGAGAACTACATGGCCAAGCACGGGCTGGGCTGGGACGACTCCCGCGTCCAGATGATCGACCTCCAGTACCATGACATCCGCCCCGGCAAGGGGCTCTACTACAAGCTGGAGGAGTCCGAGGCGGTGGAGCGGATCGTCACCGACGACGAGATCTCCAAGGCCATCTACGACCCGCCGAAGGACACGCGGGCCTACTTCCGGGGGATGTGCCTGCAGCGGTACGCCGACGAGATCGTGTCGGCCAGCTGGGACTCGGTGATCTTCGACCTGAAGGAGGGGCCCCTGAAGAAGATCTTCATGCTGGAGCCGCTCCGGGGCACCGAGGCCCACGTCCGCCAGCTCCTGACCGAGTCGCCCACCGCGGCCGACCTCCTGCGCAACATCTCCCGCCCCAGCGCGGGCGTATGACGCCCGGGAGGGGGGCCGCCCGCGCCGCGGCGCGGGTTCCCGCCCCTCCGCGGCCCTCCTCGCGCTCCGCGGCGCCGGCGAGGGCGGCGGCCCCGGGCGCGCCCGCGGCGCGGGATACAATAGGGAGCCGATGACCGACCAGCTCTGGCAGCGCGTGTTCAGCGACTACTCCACCTCCAGCTTCGTGGAGCTGCTCCTCCGCCAGGCCCCCCACATGCTGCCGCGCCTGGGCAGCGGGGTGGAGGCCGGCGTTCCCCAGGGCACGACGGTGCTGGCCCTCCGCTACCGGGACGGCGTCGTCATGGCGGGCGACCGCCAGGCGACCGCCGGCCTCCAGATCGCCAGCCGCCGCATCGACAAGATCTTCAAGTGCGACGACCTGTCCGGGATCGGCATCGCGGGCGCGGCCGGACCGGCCATGGAGATGGCCAAGCTCTTCCAGACCGAGCTGGAGCACTACGAGAAGGTGGAGGGCGACAACCTCTCCCTGGAGGGCAAGGCCAACAAGCTGGGGCAGATGATCCGGATGAACCTGCCCGCCGCCCTGCAGGGGCTGGCGGTCATCCCCATCTTCGCCGGCTTCGACGAGAAGGCGGGCGTGGGCCGCCTGTTCAAGTACGACATCACCGGCGGCCGGTACGAGGAGACCAACTACGACGCCCAGGGCTCGGGGGCCAAGGACGCGCGCGACTCCCTGAAGAAGCTGTGGAGGCGCGACATGGGCCGCGAGGAGGCGCTGCGGGTGGCCCTGGAGGCCCTCTTCGACGCCGCCGACGAGGACGTGGGCACCGGGGGCCCCGACCTGGTGCGGGGCATCTTCCCCAGCGTGCGCACCATCACCCGCTCCGGCTTCACCGAGGTGCCGGAGGACGAGGTGCGGCGCGTCTGCGAGCAGGTCCTCGCCGACCGCCGGAAGGCCGAAGGAGGCGCGTGAGGCGATGCCGCTGCCGTACTACGTGAGCCCCGAGCAGATGATGAAGGACAAGGCGGAGTACGCCCGCAAGGGCATCGCGCGCGGGCGCTCCATCGTCGCGCTGGAGTACCGCGAGGGCATCCTGCTGGTGGCCGAGAACCCCTCCACCCTGCTGCACAAGATCTCGGAGATCTACGACCGCATCGCGTTCGCCGGGGTGGGCAAGTACAACGAGTTCGAGAACCTCCGCATCGCGGGCATCCGGCACGCCGACATCAAGGGCTACTCCTACAGCCGCGGCGACGTCACCGCCAAGGCCCTGGCCAACGCCTACTCCCAGGCGCTGGGCAACATCTTCACCCAGGACATCAAGCCCTTCGAGGTGGAGGTGCTGGTGGCCGAGGTGGGCGACGACAACGGCGCGCGGAACGAGATCTACCACATCCTCTACGACGGCACCATCGAGGACGAGCGGAACTACGCGGCCATGGGCGGCCAGGCCGAGGAGATCCGCCGGTTCCTCAGGGACCACTACCGGGAGGGGCTGAGCCTGGAGGAGGCGCTCCAGCTGGGCGTGCGCGCGCTGAACGTCACGCAGAACAAGACGCTCAGCGAGCGCGACCTGGAGGTGGCGGTGCTCGACCGCACCAAGGCGCGCCGGAAGTTCCGGCGCATCCCGCCCGAGGTCATCGGCCAACTCCTGGGCACGACGAGGTAGCCCGTGCTAGGCTGAAGGCAGGATGAAGCGGCGCATCTTCGGCCTGGAGAACGAGTACGGCCTCACCTGCACCCTGAACGGCCAGCGCCGCCTGTCGCCCGACAACGTCGCCCGCTACCTCTTCGAGAAGGTCATCCCCGGCGCCCGCAACGCCAACGTCTTCCTCGAAAACGGCGCCCGCCTCTACCTGGACACGGGCTTCCACCCCGAGTACGCCACCCCCGAGTGCGACGACGTCGTGGAGCTGGTGGTCCACGACAAGGCCGGCGAGCGCATCGTGGAGGACCTGCTCCACCAGGCCGAGAAGCGCCTGCGCGAGGACGGCATCTCGGGCAACATCCTGCTCTTCAAGAACAACACCGACTCCGCCGGCAACTCCTACGGCTGCCACGAGAACTACCTGGTCAGCCGCGACGTCTCCTTCCAGCGCCTGGCCGAGGCCCTGATCCCCTTCTTCGTGACCCGGCAGATCTTCGCCGGAGCCGGCAAGGTCCTGCAGACCCCCCGCGGCTTCCACTACTGCCTCTCCCAGCGCGCCCAGCACATCTGCCAGGAAATCTCCGGCGCCACCACCTCCTCCCGCTCCATCATCAACACGCGCGACGAGCCCCACGCCGACGCCGAGCGCTACCGCCGCCTGCACGTCATCGTGGGCGACTCCAACATGTCCGAGGTGGCCACCTACCTGAAGATCGGCACCACCGCCCTGGTGCTGGACATGATCGAGGACGGCTTCTTCGACCGGGACTACTCGCTCCAGTCCCCGGTCCAGGCCATCCGCGACATCTCCCACGACGCCACCCTCAAGGAAACCGTCAAGCTCAAGGACGGCCGCGCCGTCTCCGCCCTGCAGCTCCAGTTCGAGTACCTGGAGTACGCCACGCGCTACGTCAACTCCATCAGCCCGGACCCGGCCACCAAGGACGTCCTGGCGCGCTGGATCGACGTGCTGGAAAAGCTGGAAACCGACCCCATGCAGCTCGACCGCGAGCTCGACTGGGTCATCAAGCGCCAGTGGATCGAGGGCTACATGGCCCGCAACCGCCTGTCGTGGCGCGACCCGAAGATCTCGCTCATGGACCTGCAGTACCACGACATCCGGCCGGACCGCGGCCTCTACTACAAGCTGGCCGCCCGCGACATGGTGGACCGCATCACCGACGACGAGACCATCGAGCGCGCCAAGCACGTCCCGCCCCAGACCACCCGGGCCCGCCTCCGCGGCGAGTTCATCCGCCAGGCCAACCTGAAGGGCAAGGACTACCGCGTGGACTGGGTCTACCTGAAGCTCAACGACCCCGAGCGCGAGACCATCCTCTGCAAGGACCCGTTCCAGTCGCACGACGAGCGGGTCGCCCGGCTCATCCGCTCGTTCTGAGCCGGCGCGCTCCGCGGGTGAGGCAAGGGGTGTCCGGCACGGGTCGCAACCGGATCAACCCGTGCAATCCCCACGAGCGGCCGGCGCCGGGGGAGCCCGGGCCGTGAGACTGGCAGCGCCGGAGCCGAAGCCGCCCGGAGACGAGCGCGTGGCGGCGCGCCCGGCTCAAGTTCTCCGGCGCGTTCACGGGGGTGGGGAGCGGTGACCCGCGCGGCGATGGCGCCGTTCTCCGACGGCGAGGTGCACTTTCTCTGGTGGTTCATCCAGGGCAGCATCATGGTGCCCGACACCCGCTGGAGGCTGCGGGGGGCCTGGGGGCTCTGCGACCGGCACGCCTGGGGCGCGCTCCTGGGCGAGGCCGCGTACCGGCACGGCTACCTGCACGGGCCGACGAAGCTCTACGAGGACCTGATGGAGCGGGCGCAGCACGCCCTGGAGGTGGCGGGACCGATGGCCGCCCGGCGCGCGGCCCGGCGGCTGCGCGAGACGGGGCCGTGCCTCATGTGCGAACTGGACCTCCAGCAGGCCGACGGCGGTGCCGCGCGGGCCGACCTCCTGGCCCAGGGCCGCGACCCACGCTGGCTCCGTGATCTGGCCGAGCGGACGCGCAGGTCCTGGGAGCTGGCGGCGTGCGGCGCCTGCTGGGGCTGGTCGTCGGCCGCGCGGTGCCGGCTGCACTTCCGCCAAGAGGCGCTCGCCGGCCGGGCGGACCTCGGCGGCCAGCGCGCCCTTGTCGACACCATCGTGGCCCACCTCCGGATCTACTCGCGGTCGTTCGTCTGGGGGCACCGCGACACGGAGACGGACGTGGACCGGGCCGCGCTCATCAGCGCGGTCGGCTGGTGCAGCGGCTGGCGCGGACTGCAGGCGCTGGTGCTCGAAGGGGCCAGCGGCGATGGCGCGCCAGCCGACAGGGGCGCATCCTGGGACATCAGGATGGAGGTCGAGGCTCGATGACCGGCCCAGCGGGCCCCCCGACCGAGCGCGGGACGCGGCTGAGCGAGCGCCACCTCGCCTACTTCCGCTTCATCGACGCCTGCGCGCAGCCCGGCTGTCCCCTCTGCCACGTGGCCGATGAGGCGTCGCGACGCTACCTGGACGCCCTCATCTACGAGCGGGTGAACGACCCGGACACCCGGCGACAGATCCGCGCGGCCTGGGGCTTCTGCAACTGGCACACGTGGATGCTGGATGAGGTCAAGGGCTCGGCCTTCGGCGGTGCCATCCTCTACGAGGACGTCCTCGGCCGCGCGATCCACGGTCTCGACCGACTGCGCGACCGCCCGGCGGGAGCGGTCGGCTGGCTGGGGTGGATCGCCGGTCGGCGGGGGCCGGGTCGCCGCATCCGGCGGTGGCTGGGCCGCGCCGGGCGGCGGGTCACCG
>JBBIOF010000101.1:0-7595 GCA_037443505.1 Candidatus Rokuibacteriota bacterium | reverse complement strand
CGGAGGCGGGGCCGGGGGTGGGGTGCGTCGCCGTCGCCGCCGCCGGCACCGCCGACCTGCCCGTGGCGGAGGAGGCCGCCGTGGTGGCCGAGGCCCTGGGCAACAGGGTCGAGCGCGTCCACGACTGCGGGGTGGCGGGCCTCCACCGCCTGCTCGCGCACTGGGACACGCTGGTGGAGGCCAACGTGATCGTGGCCGTGGCGGGCATGGAGGGCGCGCTCCCCAGCGTGATCGCCGGCCTCGTCGACCGCCCGGTCATCGCGGTGCCCACCAGCGTGGGCTACGGCGCCTCCTTCGGCGGCATCGCCGCCCTGCTGGCCATGCTCAACTCCTGCGCGCCGGGCGTGTCGGTGGTCAACATCGACAACGGCTACGGCGCCGCCCACCAGGCCTCGCAGATCAACCACCTGATCGCCAAGATCCGCTGACCATGGCCCGCGCCGTCTACTTCGACTGCCCCAGCGGGGCGGCGGGCGACATGATCGTGGCTGCGCTGATCGACGCGGGCGCCCCGGCGGACCGCCTCCGGGAGGAGCTCGGGAAGCTGCCCCTCGGGGGCTGGGACCTCGCGGTGCGCGAGGTGCGGCGGGGCGACGTCCGGGCCGTCCACGTGGAGGTCACCGTGGACGCCGGCCGGCACCACGGGCACCGCACGCTGGGCGACGTGCTGGCGGTCCTCGACGCCAGCGGGCTCGCGGAGAGCGTGAGGGACCGGGCGCGCCGCATCTTCCGGCGCCTGGCGGAGGCTGAGGCCCGGGTGCACGGCACCGACCCCGAGCGCGTGCACCTCCACGACGTGGGCGCCGTGGACGCCGTCGTGGACGTGGTCGGGGGCGTGGTGGCGCTGGACCTGCTCGGCGTCCGGGAGGTCCACGTCTCGGCGCTTCCCCTGGGCGGGGGCTTCGTCGAGGGTCCCCACGGGCGGATCCCGGTGCCGGCCCCGGGCACCGCGGAGCTGCTCAGGGGCTTCCCGGTGGTGGACACCGGCGTCCGGGCGGAGCTGGTCACCCCCACGGGCGCCGCCATCCTCACCACGCTCGCCGCCGGCGCCGGCGCCATGCCGGCGATGACGGTGGAGCGGGTGGGGTACGGCGCCGGCAGCGTGGAGCTCCCGGGCACGCCCAACGTGCTCCGCTGCTTCGTGGGCGAGACGGCCGGGGCTGCGGCGCAGGAGACGGTCGTCCAGGTGGAGACCACCATCGACGACATGCAGCCCCAGCTCTACGAGCCCCTGATCGACCGCCTCCTGGGCGCCGGCGCGCTGGACGTCGTCCTCACCCCGGTGGTGATGAAGCGCAGCCGGCCCGGCGTCGTGGTGACGGCGCTGGCGCCCCCCGCCGCCGCCGACGCCGTCGTGCGCGTCCTGTTCGAGGAGACCAGCAGCATCGGCGTCCGGTGGTCGGCGCGCCAGCGCCGCTGCCTGGACCGCGAGACGGTCACCCTGCCCACCGCCTACGGGCCCGTGCCCTTCAAGGTGTCCCGCCTCGACGGCCGCGTGGTCACCGTCACGCCCGAGTTCGCCGACGTGGTCCGGATCGCCCGGGACCGCTCGCTGCCGGTGCGAGAGGTGCTGGACCAGGCGCGGGCCGACGCCCGCCGGCTGCTGGGCGGCTGACACCCCCGCCGCTCCGGAGCCGCCCCGGTCCGCCCGGAGCCGGCGGTTGACAGGGTCGCGGGGGCGGTCTTACCCTCTGCGCCACAGCCTCGAGGCACTAACGTCGCTGCCAGCCCGGAGGACGAGCCGTGAAACTGCCAGTCACCGTCACCATCAACGGCCAGCAGTACAGCCACGAGGTCGAGCCGCGGCTCCTGCTCGTTCACTACATCCGCGAGGTCGTCGGTCTCACCGGCACCCACGTCGGCTGCGACACCAGCCAGTGCGGGGCGTGCACCATCCTGATGAACGGCCAGGCGGTGAAGTCCTGCACGCTGTTCGCCGTGCAGGCCGACGGCGCCACCATCACCACCATCGAGGGCCTGGCGAAGGACGGCGAGCTGCACCCCATCCAGCAGGGCTTCTGGGAGAAGCACGGCCTGCAGTGCGGCTTCTGCACGCCGGGCATGATCATGGCGGCCTACCAGATCCTCGAGCGCTACCCCCGGCCCACCGAGGAGCAGATCCGGCACCAGCTCGAGGGCAACCTCTGCCGCTGCACCGGGTACCACAACATCGTGAAGGCCATCCAGTGGGCGGCCGAGCACATGCCGGCCAGGAAGTGAGGGGCGCCATGACCACGGCGACCGGGCGGATGTTCGGCAGGTCGATCAAGCGGCGGGAGGACCCCCGCCTCGTCACGGGCCGCGGCAGCTTCGTGGACGACATCAAGCTGCCCGGCACCACCTACGCGGTCTTCGTGCGGAGCCCCCACGCCCACGCCCGCATCCGGGGGATCGACGCCACGGCGGCGCGGCGCCACCCGGGGGTGGTCGCCGTCTTCACCGGCAAGGACATGGCGGGCGTGAACTCGCTGCCCTGCGGCTGGGACCTCCGCAAGGAGAAGAACATCCCGGGCGTGATCCAGGACCTGGCGATGGTGCCGCACATGCCGCTGGCGGCGGACGCGGCCCGGCACGTGGGCGACCCGGTGGCGGTCGTGATCGCGGACTCCCGGACGGCCGCGGTGGACGCGGCCGAGCTGGTGAAGGTGGACTGGGAGGTGCTCCCCGCCGTGACCGCCACCGAGCGCGCGGCGGCGCCCGGCGCGCCCCAGATCCACGCGGGCGCCCCCGGCAACGTCGCCTTCCGGTGGGAGATCGGCGACCGGGCGGCCACCGACCAGGCCTTCCAGCGTGCGGCCGTCACGGTGCGCAAGCGCCTGGTCAACCAGCGCCTGGTGGCCAACGCCATGGAGCCGCGGGCGTGCCTGGCCCGCTACGACGATGCCACGGGCGAGCTGACCCTCTGGGTCACCTCGCAGAACCCGCACGTGCACCGTCTGCTCATGTGCGCGTTCGTCCTGGGGATCCCCGAGCACAAGGTGCGGGTGATCGCCCCCGACGTGGGCGGCGGGTTCGGCTCGAAGATCTTCCTCTACAACGAGGAAGTGGTCTGCTCGTGGGCCTCCCGCCAGCTCCGGCGCCCGGTGCGGTGGACGGCCACCCGGCGCGAGGCGTACCTCACCGACGCCCAGGGCCGGGACCACGTCACCGACGCCGAGCTGGCGCTGGACCGCGAGGGCCGCATGCTGGGCCTCCGGGTCCGGACCACCGCCAACCTGGGCGCCTACCTGTCCACGTTCGCGCCGGCGGTGCCCACCTTCCTCTACGGCACGCTCCTCAACGGCGTCTACACCATCGGGGCCATCCACTGCGAGGTGACCGGCGTGTTCACCAACACCACGCCGGTGGACGCCTACCGCGGCGCCGGGCGCCCCGAGGCGTGCTACGTCCTCGAGCGCATGGTGGAGGCGGGGGCCCGGGCGGCCGGGATGGACGTGGTCGAGCTGCGGCGGAAGAACTTCATCCCCAGGTTCTCGGGCGCCTACCAGACGCACGTGGCCGTCGCCTACGACAGCGGCGACTACGCGGCCGCGTTCGACCGGCTGCTCCAGATGCTCGACTACCGGAAGTTCCGGGCGGAGCAGGAGGCGGCGCGCCGGCAGGGGCGCCTGCTGGGCATCGGGTTCTCCACCTACATCGAGGCATGCTCCATCGCGCCCTCCAAGGTGGTGGGCGCCCTCGGCGCCGGCGCCGGCCTCTACGAGTCCGGCAAGGTGCGCGTGCACCCCACGGGGATGGTGACCGTCTACACCGGCTCGCACTCCCACGGGCAGGGCCACGAGACCACCTTCGCCCAGCTCGTGGCCGACGAGCTCGGCATCCCCATCGAGCAGGTGGAGATCGTCCACGGCGACACCGGAGCCATTCCCTTCGGGATGGGCACCTACGGCAGCCGCTCGGCCTCGGTGGGCGGCACCGCCATCCTCATGTCGCTGCAGAAGATCAAGGAGAAGGGCAAGCGCATCGCCGCCCACCTCCTGGAGGCCTCGCCGAAGGACATCGAGTACGTGGACGGCCAGTTCCGCGTCATGGGCGTCCCCGGCAAGGCCGTGCCGTTCGGGACGGTGGCCCTCACCGCCTACGTGCCCCACAACTACCCCGAGGGCCTCGAGCCGGGCCTGGAGGAGACCTCCTTCTACGACCCGTCGAACTTCTGCTTCCCCTTCGGCGCCCACGCCTGCGTGGTGGAGGTGGACCGGGAGACCGGCCGCGTGGAGATCCTCCGCTACCTGGCGGTGGACGACGTGGGCAACGTCATCAACCCCATGATCGTGGACGGGATGGTGCACGGCGGCATCGCCCAGGGCGTGGGCCAGGCGCTGTGGGAGGGCGCCGTGTACGACGACCGCTCCGGCCAGCTCGTCACGGCCAGCATGATGGACTACGCGCTCCCCAAGGCCGACATGCTGCCCCCGTACGAGACCGACCGCACCGTGACCCCCACGCCCGTGAACCCCATGGGCGTGAAGGGCGCGGGGGAGACCGGGACGATCGCCGCCACCCCCGCCGTGGTCAACGCGGTGGTGGACGCCCTCGCCCCCCTGGGAGTGGACCACATCGAGCAGATGCCGCTGAGCGCCGAGCGGGTCTGGTCGGCCATCCAGGCCGCCCGCAGCACGCGATAAGGAGGCGACGAGCATGTACCCCGCTGCGTTCGAGTACCACGCGCCCACCTCGCTGCAGGATGCGCTGGGGCTGCTGGGGCGCCTCAAGGACGACGCCAAGCTGCTGGCGGGGGGGCACAGCCTGATCCCCATGATGAAGCTGCGACTGGCCCAGCCCCGGCACGTGATCGACCTGCGCAAGGTCCCCGGGCTCGCCGGCATCCAGGAGGAGGGCGGCGCCATCGTCATCGGCGCCATGACGACCCACTGGCAGGTGGAGTCGTCGCCCGTGCTGAAGTCGAAGATGCCCATCGTGAGCGAGACGGCCGCCCTCATCGGCGACCCCCAGGTGCGCAACCTGGGCACCCTGGGAGGCTCGCTGGCGCACGCCGACCCCGCGGCCGACCAGCCGGCCACCATGATCGCCGTGGACGCCGAGATGGTGTGCGAGGGCCCGCGCGGGCGGCGGACCGTCAAGGCGGACGACTGGTTCAAGGGCCTCATGACCACCGCGCTGGGCGAGGACGAGATCCTGGTCCAGATCCGCATCCCCGCCTGGCCGGCCGGCAGCGGCGGCGCCTACATGAAGTTCCCGCACCCGGCCTCACGGTTCGCGGTGGTCGGCGTGGCGGCCATGGTGACGCTGGACCGGGACGGCCGCTGCACGAAGGCCGGGGTGGGGGTGACCGGCGCCGGGACGCGGGCGGTCCGCGCGAAGGGCGTGGAGGCCGGGCTGGTCGGCCAGGTCCTGGATGCCGCCACCATCGAGGCTGCGGCGCAGAAGGCGGCGGACGGCGTGGACGTGCAGGCCGACCTTCAGGGGTCCGTCGAGTACAAGTCGCACCTCTGCCGCGTGTTCGCGCGGCGCGCCATCACGGAGGCGGTGAAGCGGGCCCGCGGGTAGCTCCGTCCGCCCGCCTCCACCGCCGCGGGGGCGCGGGATGATCGCGGCGGTGGTGCTGGCGGCGGGGTTCGCCCGCCGCATGGGGCGTCCCAAGCTCCTCCTCGACTTCCGCGGCAAGCCCATCGTGCGCTGGAGCGTGGAGGCGGTGCTGCCGCACGTGGATGAGGTGGTGGTGGTGACCGGGCCCGCCGACACGCGGACCCGCGAGGCGCTGGCCGGCCTGCCCGTCCGCTTCGCCGCCAACCCGCGCCCCCACGAGGGGCAGGGCTCGTCCATCGCCGCCGGCGTCGCGGCCCTCAAGCCGTGGACCCGGGCGGTCCTGGTCGCCCTCGGCGACCAGCCGCGCCTGCCGCCCGAGGTGGTGCCGGCCCTGCTCGAGGCGTGGCGGCGGTCCGGCAAGGCCATCGTGGCGCCCGTCTACCGAGGCACCCAGGGCACGCCGGTGCTCTTCGCGGGCGAGGTGTTCCCGGAGCTGCTGCGCCTGGCGGGCGACGCGGGCGCACGCGCAGTGGTCGCCGCCCGCCCGGAGCGCGTGGAGCGCGTCGCCTTCGACCTTCCCGTGCCGCCCGACGTGGACACGCCCGAGGACTTCGCGCGGCTTCATGTAGAATAGACCTCCGTGCGCGCGGAGATCCGGAAGATCCAGGAGCAGATGGAGGCGGCCGAGTACGTCACGGACGCCCCCATCGCCACCTCCGTCCACCTGGCCCTGGCCCTGGGCAAGCCGCTGCTCATCGAGGGCCACGCCGGGGTGGGGAAGACCGAGGTGGCGAAGGTGATGGCCCGCGTGCTGGGCACCAACCTGATCCGCCTGCAGTGCTACGAGGGGCTCGACGCCACCACGGCGCTCTACGAGTGGAACTACCAGAAGCAGCTCCTGCACATCCGCCTCTCCGAGGCGAGCAACAACCGCCCGCTGGCCGAGAGGGAGCACGAGATCTTCTCGGAGCCCTTCCTGCTCCGCCGGCCGCTGCTCCAGGCCATCAGCCAGACCGACCGCGCCCCGGTGCTGCTGGTGGACGAGATCGACCGCTCCGACGAGGAGTTCGAGGCGTTCATGCTGGAGGTGTTCTCGGACTGGCAGGTCAGCATCCCCGAGATCGGCACCCTCAAGGCGACTCACCCGCCGTACGTGGTGCTCACCTCCAACCGGACGCGGGAGCTGAGCGACGCGCTCCGCCGGCGGTGTCTGTACCTCTGGATCGACTACCCGGACTTCGACAAGGAGGTCCGCATCGTCGAGCGGAAGGTGCCGGGAATCAACGGGCGGCTCGCCGGCGAGATCGCACGCTTCATGGAGACGCTCCGGCGGGTGCGCCTCACCAAGGTGCCCGGCGTCGCCGAGACCCTCGACTGGGCGCGGGCGCTGGCCACCCTCCACGCGGACCACCTGGACGAGGCGCTGGTGAACGAGACGCTGGGCTGCGTCCTCAAGGACGCCGACGACATGAAGCGCTTCCGGGCCGAGGTGGCGCGCTCCGGGATCGCCTCCTTCCTGCCCGCCCAGGCCTGATGTCCCCCGCCGCGCCCTCCCGCGACCTGGGGCGGGCGATGGTCCGGTTCGGCGGCCTCATGCGCACCGAGGGGCTGCCGGTGACGGTCACCCAGGTGAGCGACGCCGTCCGGGCCCTCGACCACCTCGACGTGGGCGACCGCGACGAGCTCAAGACCGGGCTCAGGAGCGTGTTCACCGGGCGCCCCGAGGACATCCCGGTGTTCGACCGCTGCTTCGACGCCTTCTGGCGCGCCGTGGAGGAGGGCGCGGAGGCGTTCCCCGGGCCCTCCCTGGCGCCGGGGCCGGCGGAGGAGGCCGGTGGGGGGTCGGAGGCGGCCGCCCGACGGCGCGAGACGCTGGCCCTGGACGCCTGGGGCGGGGAGGACGAGGGCGCCGACGACGAGCCCCTCGGCGTCCCCGGCGTCTCGGACGTCGAGGCCGTCATGGGCCAGGACTTCTCCACCTTCTCGGCCGACCAGCTCGACGAGCTGTACCGGCTCACGGTCCAGATCGCCCGCCGGCTCGCCCGCCGCGTCATGCGGTCGGCCGGGCGCGGACGCTGGAGCCCCTCCCCACCCAGACCTACGTCCCG